>NZ_LZMO01000302.1:0-1382 GCF_001665715.1 Gordonia sp. 852002-10350_SCH5691597 | reverse complement strand
CCCGGCGACCCGTTACCGTCGAGGAATGCGCCGCATCTTCACTACGAGCTTCGCCGACGTCTACCCGCTCTACGTCGCCAAAGTGGAGCGCAAGGGTCGCACCAAAGCCGAACTCGATCAGGTCATCTGCTGGCTCACGGGATTCGACGACGCCGCGCTCACCCGTCACATCGAGGACGGCACCACCTTCGCGGACTTCTTCGACGACGCGCAGCTCAACCCGCGCGCAGAACTCATCACCGGCGTCGTCTGCGGCAAGCGTGTCGAGGAGATCGACGACCCGCTCATGCGCAAGATCCGCTACCTCGACAAGCTGGTCGACGAACTCGCCAAGGGCAAGGCCATCGAGAAGGTGCTGCGGTAGTTCCAGCGTCCCCGCTGCTGGGCCCATCCCAGCTCAGGCCGGTGTGTCCTGTCCGCGGCTGGAGAACTTGCCGTCGGTGACGTCGTCCCACTTGTCGAACAGGCTCGTCACCTTCGGATCGCCGAGAGCCTTGATCTCGTCGCACAAATCCTTCGGTGCCGACGGGTTGGTGACGATGAACGGATGCAGCCCGGGGTCGTGGTCGGCCAGGATGCGTAGCGTCTGCGGACTCGTGTTCGGGTCCGCGGCGGCGAGTGCGTCGCGCGGATCGAATGCGGCCCCGCGCGGAGCGTCGGACCCCGAGATCCCGACGTTGTCGCCAGCGACGTCGATTTCACCGGTGTTGTGATAATCGACGGGATCGGTAGATGTGCTGCGCCAGTTGAAGACCAGGTTCAGCACGATGGCGCAGATGGCTCCCGCCGAGATTCCCGAGTGGAAGATGGTCTGGAACCAGTCGGGGAACTTGGCGTAGAGATCGAGCGCAACGGGAATCTTGTCGTCGTTGGTGTACGACAGGCTCGCCTCGGTGAGCATCGCGACGCCGATGGAGATCGCGACGACCAGGATGTTGGAGTTGTTGAACTTCACCTTGGTCAACGTCCGCACGCCGCTCGCGGCGACCATGCCGAACAGCGCCACGCCCGCACCACCGAGCACGGGCTGAGGAATGCCCTCGATGATCGCGGCCATCTTGGGAACCAGACCCAGGATCACCAGGATGACGCCCGCGCACGTTGCGACGTGGCGCGACTTGACGTTGGTGATCGCCACCAGCCCGACGTTCTGCGCGAACGCGGTGTACGGGAATGTGTTGAAGATGCCGCCAAGCACGGTGCCTGCACCGTCGGCGCGCATGCCGTCGGCCAGACGCTGCGGCGTGATCTTCTCGTCGACGATCTCACCGACGGCCACGATGTCGCCGGTCGTCTCGGTCATGATGACCAACGCGACGATGATCATCGCGATGATCGAGCTGACGTCGAAGCTGGGGAAGCCGAAGTAGAACGGTTCGGGC
>NZ_LZMO01000301.1:0-3044 GCF_001665715.1 Gordonia sp. 852002-10350_SCH5691597 | reverse complement strand
GTGCGCCCAACCGTTGCGCCGCTATCGATCCGCTTACCAACGACGTCGGCGTTGAGCACCACCTGCCCTGTTGCCTCCGCCATCGAACCGATACTGAACACCAGCAGCGGAATGGTCGCGAGGATGTCGAAATGCGGTGTGCCGAAGGGAAACACCGACGGTACCTGGATCGCCTGATGCCCTGCGTCGAGATGGAGATGCCCGGTCAGAGCGCTGACAGCCGTCCCGACCGCCATACCCGCGAGCACAGAGATCCGATTCAGCGGTGCGGGAAGAAGCCTGTGCAGCACAACGATCGACGCCACGGTGACCGCGGCCAAGCCGACTGCCCACATCGGCGCGGTGGTGCCCTTGGCTCCGACGATGAGTCCGCCGGAGACCTTCACCAGGTTGATGCCGATCACCACGATCATCGCCGCGATCACCACCGGAGGAACAAAGCGCACCACGCGACCGGCGAAGGGCGACAACGCGATTCCCACCAGCCCCGTGACGATGACCGCACCGGTCGCCGTGGCCGCTCCCGAGGTATGTGCGATCTGCAGGAACAACACCACCGCAGCGCCACCGGGCAGCATCACGAACGGAAGTCGAGCGCCGAGTCCGAGCCACCCCATCGACTGCAGCAGCGTTCCGACTCCGCAGGCCAGCAACGTCGCGCACAGCAACGCGCGTGTGGTCGACGCGTCGAGTTCCAATGTCGCACTGATCAGAAACACCGACGAGATCGGCGTCGCGATCATCACCAGCAGATGCTGGATCGACATCGGGACGAGCTGTCGCCACTGAGGTCTGGTGTCGACGGGATGCGTATCACTTTCCGAGACGGGGATGTCTGCGGTTTGTTCCTGCTGCAGCGCAGGCGAATTCGACGGCGTCATCCCCGCACATGATCCCGCGACGCCCGAATCGTCGACAGCCCTGTCAGATGTGGTCATGACAGCAATCCCCATGATTCGACCTGGGCATCGGAGTAGCGGTAAGCGCGGAAGATTGCATTACTCGACGCGGGGAAACGAGCAGCCGTGTCGGGATCGGCGTAGGTGGAGAAGTGGGGAACGACGTACTCCCAGCACATCTGCTTGTCGGACGTCACCTCAAAGATCCGTCCGAACGCCGCCTCCGTGACGAGAGTATTTCCGTTCCAGAGTCGTTGCGCCCCACCCATATATGGCGTGAAGAAGGCCTCACGAATCTGGTCCGTGTAGCTCCACAGGATCTGCTTGGTCTCGGGGTCGACCTCGATCACGCGACTATAGGTGACCGACTCGCCGGTACGGAAGGTGCCGTTGTCGAAGATGAGCAGAGTGCCGTTCGGCAGCGGTGTCACATGATGCTGTTGCGCAACAACACTCGAATCCAGCTGCCAGACAACGTCTCCGGTGGGCTTGTCGATGACGATCACCGCCGACACACTGCGGAGACTCGCCACCACCTTGTCGTCGCCGAGCGGTGCGACACTGTTGATGAGCGGCCAATGCTCACGCCAATAGTGCGGCTGGAGCGGGAAGGTCGTCACGTCGAGATGCTCGAATGCTCGCCACTGCCACAGAGGTCGCCCCTGCGCGTCGACGTGATTGATGACATCGGCATAGACGACGTCGCCCTTGTCGCCACCGAGCGCCTCGGTACCGGGAAATCCGCCGCGCACGGCGCGCGCACGGTTGCCGGTTAACGGCTCGACCGAGGCGTAAAGGATGCTGCCGTCGTCGAGGTGGTTGGCATCGTGGTGTTGCAGCGCGTCAACGTGCTCGCTGAGCAGGTTTCCCGATGCGTCATAGCGCGCCATCGAACCCCCGCCGTACTTGCGCCACATGTCGAAGAGCGGTTCGACGCCCGATTCAGCGCCGACGAGGCTTCCGTTGTAGGCCAACGAGCCGTCGTCGAGTAGTCGTGCGTGTCGCCCCGGGCGGTAGGGCAGGTCCCACCGGTGCGCCTCGTTGCCCTCGGCATCAACCAAGTACACCTGCCCCGAGCGGTTCAGCGGCGCGTACAGCGTGTAGCCACCGGCCGAAACTGCAGGATCGACGCCGATGAGGCCGACACCTCGTCGTTTGAGCGTGTTCTGTTCCAACTGAGTCTCCTAGAATCGATCTGACCAAAGGTTCAGTACCGAAGAGTTGATACTGAATATTCAGTACTGAATATTCAGTCACAGTAGGAGAGTTGGCCAGAGTTCTGGTCACGCTGGCGTTAACTCTGGATTCCCGTTCGGAGCAGCGTCGTTTACATGGGGTCGCGCGGCGACACTTAACGGCGAGAGGACTACCGGTGACCACCGGACTGACACGCGGCAAGACCCTCGATTCCGCACAACTCGGCGGCGTGATCCGCGCCGCCCGACTGGAGAAGGGGCTGACGCTGGCGCAGATGTCCGAACAGACCGGGCTGTCCGCGTCGTTCCTCAGTCAACTCGAGAACGGCCGCACCAACACCAGCCTCCGGTCGCTGCAAACCGTCGCAGATGCCCTCGACACCACAGCGACGGTGCTCCTTGCCGATGCCGACACCGGCGCCGATCCCGTGGCCAGAGCCGACGACGAACTGCTCACCCTCTCCGACAAACCAGACGCCCAGGTGCGTTCACTGGTGCGGGGCAAGAAGGCGCTGCGGGGACTGGAATTCACCGGTTCGGCACACGATGACAGAGAGTTCACCCACGCCCACGACGAGATCATGTACGTGATCGATGGGAGTGCGCACGCCACACTCAGCAGCGCTGACGGCGATCGGGAGGAGACACTCCGTGCCGGCGACTCGCTCTACATCGACGCCGGCGTACCCCACCGCTGGAGGGCGCTGTCAGACGACACGCGTGTTCTGCTGTTCAGCGTCGCCGACGACATGGTCATCCGACGATCGAGCCGGCGCGACCGCGAAAAGTAGCGCCTTCATCCCGGGTCCAACGAGCCGGAGCCGCACACCAGCTGGCCTAAGAGCCAGCGGCTCGACGCGCAGCTACCTCATCTGTGCACAACTACCTTCCGCACCGGCTCGTCGTCTCATTGAATTACGCCGGCTAACGATTTTCGACGCCGCGACGA
>NZ_LZMO01000300.1:0-90474 GCF_001665715.1 Gordonia sp. 852002-10350_SCH5691597 | reverse complement strand
GATCGCCAAGGTCGCAGATATCTGATTTTTTTTGCGCGGCTCGTGGCTTCGTCTTTTGCACGGCTCGTGGCTGCGCCCTGTGCCCCGTTCTTCCTCCTCATCGCATCGTCGCTTCGCTCCTCGCTCTTCGTCGTGCAGAACGGGGCGGCGCATCCACGAGCCGACGCTGCCGCATCGTCGCTTCGCTCCTCGCTCTTCGTCGTGCAGAACGGGGCGGCGCAGCCACGAGCCGACGCTGCCGCATCGTCGCTGCGCTTCTCGCTCTTCGTCGTGCAGAACGGGGCGGCGCAACCACGAGCCGACGCTGGCCCATCGTGGGTTCGCTCCTCGCGTGAACCGAGTTGGTCGCTTCACAACTGCCCAGGGCAGCCGTGTGGCCAGCGCGTGTTCTACGCGCAACGGGGTGCTGAACTCTTGCCGCAGCGACCCCGCCAACGCGGCATCACGCAGGTGAGGCGCTAATTTTCTTGCACAAATTGGCGCGTACCGCTTGACGTGGCGGCGTTGGCGGGCCAATCTGTCACCAGCGATTGCAGCGCGGGCAGCCACCAGTGCGAAATCGTTTCCAGACGCTACTTGACAAAGTGCGTCTATTTTCTGCTACAGTTGGACGTTGCGCTGGCTGCCTCCTGTCCATCTGTCGATTCTCCTTCTGGCCACATTCTCCTCTGGTGTGTGCATGGTGATCGCGATCGAAGGTTGTCACCAGCGAACGGCCCACCAAGCCACTTAGCGCTTGTTGCACACACCGCTAGGCAGAACCCTCGTGTTGGAAGGACGCACCTTGGCAGTCGATCGCCAGTCCACCTCAACCACCATCCCGAATGCGCCGCACCGCGCATCGTTCGCGAAAATCAGCGAGCCTCTGGAGGTACCGGGCCTCCTTGATCTACAGCTCGATTCCTTCGAGTGGCTCGTCGGCTCCCCCGAGTGGCGCGCCAAGGCCATCGCCCGTGGCGAAGAGAACCCCGTCGGCGGACTGGAGGACATCCTCCACGAACTGTCGCCGATCGAGGACTTCTCGGGGTCGATGTCGCTTTCCTTCTCCGACCCTCACTTCGACGAGGTCAAGGCCTCCGTCGAGGAGTGCAAAGACAAGGACATGACCTACGCGGCGCCCCTGTTCGTCACCGCGGAATTCATCAACAACAACACCGGTGAGATCAAGTCGCAGACCGTCTTCATGGGCGACTTCCCGATCATGACCGACAAGGGCAGCTTCATCATCAACGGCACCGAGCGTGTCGTCGTCTCGCAGCTCGTCCGCAGCCCCGGCGTCTACTTCGACGCCTCCATCGACAAGGCCACCGAGAAGACCCTCCACACCGTGAAGGTCATCCCGGGCCGTGGCGCGTGGCTGGAGTTCGACGTCGACAAGCGCGACACCGTCGGTGTGCGCATCGACCGCAAGCGTCGTCAGCCGGTCACCGTGCTGCTGAAGGCTCTCGGCTGGACGAACGAAGAGATCAGCGAGCGCTTCGGGTTCTCCGAGATCATGATGTCGACCCTGGAGAAGGACAACACCGCCAACCAGGACGAGGCGCTGCTCGAGGTCTACCGCAAGCTGCGTCCGGGCGAGCCCCCGACCCGCGAGTCGGCTGAGAACCTCCTCGAGAACCTGTTCTTCAAAGAGAAGCGCTACGACCTCGCACGTGTCGGTCGTTACAAGATCAACAAGAAGCTGGGCCTCACCGACAACCCGATGACGGGCGAGTCGGTCCTGACCCGCGAAGACATCGCCGCGACCGTCGAGTACCTCGTGCGTCTGCACGATTCCGACCCGCACACCGTGTCGCTCGCGAAGGTCGCCGGACCCGACGGCCTCGACGTCCCGATCGAGGTCGACGACATCGACCACTTCGGCAACCGTCGTCTGCGTACCGTCGGCGAGCTCATCCAGAACCAGATTCGCGTCGGCCTCTCGCGTATGGAGCGCGTCGTGCGTGAGCGCATGACGACCCAGGACGTCGAGGCGATCACTCCGCAGACCCTGATCAACATCCGTCCCGTCGTGGCGGCGATCAAGGAGTTCTTCGGAACGTCGCAGCTCTCGCAGTTCATGGATCAGAACAACCCGCTGTCGGGTCTGACGCACAAGCGTCGTCTCTCGGCTCTCGGCCCCGGTGGTCTGAGCCGTGAGCGTGCGGGCCTCGAGGTCCGCGACGTCCACCCGTCGCACTACGGCCGCATGTGTCCGATCGAGACCCCTGAGGGTCCGAACATCGGTCTGATCGGATCGCTCTCGGTGTACGCGCGGGTCAACCCGTTCGGCTTCATCGAGACGCCGTACCGCAAGGTCGTCGACGGTGTCGTCACCGACGACATCCAGTACCTGACCGCGGATGAGGAAGACCGCTTCCTCATCGGCCAGGCGAACACCAACTTCGACCTCAACGGAACCATCACCGACGATCGCGTGCTGGTCCGTAAGAAGGGTTCGGAGGTCGAGTTCGTCGGCGCGACCGAGGTCGAATACCTCGACGTCTCGCCGCGACAGATGGTGTCGGTCGCGACCGCGATGATCCCGTTCCTCGAGCACGACGACGCGAACCGCGCCCTGATGGGTGCGAACATGCAGCGTCAGGCCGTGCCGCTGGTCCGTAACGAGTCGCCGCTGGTCGGCACCGGTATGGAGCTGCGCGCGGCGGTCGATGCCGGCGACGTCATCGTCTCGGGCAAGACCGGTGTGATCGAAGAGGTCTCCGCCGACTACATCACCGTGATGGCAGACGACGGCACCCGCGACACCTACCGGATGCGCAAGTTCGCGCGTTCCAACCACGGCACGTGCGCCAACCAGCGCCCGATCGTCGACGAGGGACAGCGCGTCGAGGCAGGCCAGGTCCTGGCCGACGGTCCGTGTACCGAGAACGGCGAGATGGCACTGGGTAAGAACCTGCTCGTGGCGATCATGCCGTGGGAGGGTCACAACTACGAGGACGCCATCATCCTGAGCCAGCGGCTCGTGGAGGAAGACGTACTCACCTCGATCCACATCGAGGAGCACGAGATCGACGCCCGCGACACCAAGCTCGGTGCCGAGGAGATCACGCGCGACATCCCGAACGTCTCCGATGAGGTCCTCGCCGACCTCGACGAGCGCGGCATCGTGCGTATCGGTGCCGAGGTCCGTGACGGCGACATCCTGGTCGGCAAGGTAACCCCGAAGGGCGAGACCGAGCTGACCCCGGAAGAGCGTCTGCTCCGCGCGATCTTCGGTGAGAAGGCTCGCGAGGTTCGCGACACGTCGCTCAAGGTGCCCCACGGTGAGACCGGCAAGGTCATCGGTGTTCGCGTCTTCAGCCGCGACGACGACGACGATCTCGCTCCCGGTGTCAACGAGCTGGTCCGCGTGTACGTGGCCCAGAAGCGCAAGATCCAGGACGGCGACAAGCTCGCAGGCCGCCACGGCAACAAGGGCGTCATCGGCAAGATCCTCCCGCAGGAGGACATGCCGTTCCTGCCCGACGGCACCCCTGTCGACATCATCCTGAACACCCACGGTGTTCCGCGTCGTATGAACATCGGTCAGATCCTGGAGACCCACCTCGGGTGGATCGCCAAGACCGGCTGGAACATCAACGTCGCGAGTGGTGTGCCCGACTGGGCGTCGAAGCTGCCCGAGGACATGTACTCGGCCGAGCCCGACACCAACACCGCAACCCCGGTGTTCGACGGCGCCCGCGAGGAGGAGCTGACCGGACTGCTGTCCTCGACGCTGCCGAACCGCGACGGTGAGGTCATGGTCAACGGCGACGGCAAGGCGACGCTGTTCGACGGTCGTTCCGGCGAGCCGTTCCCGTACCCGGTGTCTGTCGGCTACATGTACATCATCAAGCTGCACCACCTGGTCGACGACAAGATCCACGCTCGCTCCACCGGTCCGTACTCGATGATCACCCAGCAGCCGCTCGGCGGTAAGGCCCAGTTCGGTGGCCAGCGATTCGGTGAGATGGAGTGTTGGGCCATGCAGGCGTACGGCGCTGCCTACACGCTGCAGGAGCTGCTGACGATCAAGTCCGACGACGTGGTCGGCCGCGTCAAGGTCTACGAGGCCATCGTCAAGGGCGAGAACATCCCCGAGCCGGGCATCCCCGAGTCGTTCAAGGTGCTCCTCAAGGAGCTGCAGTCACTCTGCTTGAACGTCGAGGTGCTGAGCTCCGACGGTGCGGCGATTCAGATGCACGACACCGACGACGAGGATCTCGAGCGCGCAGCCGCGAACCTCGGCATCAACCTGTCGCGCAACGAGTCGGCCACCGTCGACGACCTCGCGAACTGATCTCGCTGCCGCCGGTCACGGAAACTCCGTGACCGGCGGCCAACGGCCCTTTATTGACAGAGCTCTGGAAAGGTAACAAGTGCTCGACGTCAACTTTTTCGACGAACTGAAAATCGGTCTTGCAACGGCCGACGATATCCACAACTGGTCGTACGGCGAGGTCAAGAAGCCGGAGACCATCAACTACCGCACGCTCAAGCCTGAGAAGGACGGCCTGTTCTGCGAGAAGATCTTCGGACCTACTCGCGACTGGGAGTGCTACTGCGGCAAGTACAAGCGCGTGCGCTTCAAGGGCATCATCTGCGAGCGCTGCGGCGTCGAGGTCACCAAGGCCAAGGTGCGCCGTGAGCGGATGGGCCACATCGAGCTGGCCGCGCCGGTCACCCACATCTGGTACTTCAAGGGTGTACCGAGCCGCCTGGGCTACCTGCTCGACCTCGCGCCGAAGGATCTCGAGAAGATCATCTACTTCGCCGCATACGTCATCACCTCGGTCGACGACGAGCTCCGCCACAACGAGCTCTCGACGCTCGAGGCGGAGATGGAGGTCGAGAAGAAGGCTATCGCCGATCAGCGCGACGCCGACCTCAACGAGCGTCAGCAGAAGCTCGAGGCCGACCTCGCCGAGCTCGAGGCCGAGGGTGCCAAGGCCGACGTGCGCCGCAAGGTGCGCGACGGTGGCGACCGCGAGATGAAGCGGATGCGCGACGCAGCACAGCGTGAGCTCGACGCTCTCGAAGAGCTGTGGGACAAGTTCGTGAAGCTCTCTCCCGGCGATTTGATCATCGACGAGAAGCTCTACCACCAGCTGCAGGACCGCTACGGCGAGTACTTCACCGGTGCCATGGGCGCCGAGGCGATCAAGAAGCTCCTCGAGACCTTCGACATCGACGCCGAGGCCGAGTCGCTGCGCGAGACCATCCGCAGCGGTAAGGGCCAGAAGAAGCTGCGCGCGCTCAAGCGACTCAAGGTCGTCGCGGCGTTCCAGCAGTCGGGCAACTCGCCGCTGGGCATGGTTCTCGACGCCGTGCCGGTGATCCCGCCGGAGCTGCGTCCGATGGTGCAGCTCGACGGTGGCCGCTTCGCGACCTCCGACCTCAACGATCTGTACCGCCGCGTCATCAACCGCAACAACCGCCTCAAGCGACTGATCGACCTCGGTGCCCCCGAGATCATCGTCAACAACGAGAAGCGGATGCTGCAGGAGTCGGTTGACGCCCTGTTCGACAACGGCCGCCGCGGCCGTCCGGTCACCGGACCGGGCAACCGTCCGCTCAAGTCGCTGTCTGATCTGCTCAAGGGCAAGCAGGGGCGTTTCCGTCAGAACCTGCTCGGTAAGCGCGTCGACTACTCGGGCCGTTCGGTCATCGTCGTCGGCCCGCAGCTCAAGCTGCATCAGTGTGGTCTGCCCAAGCTGATGGCTCTCGAGCTGTTCAAGCCGTTCGTGATGAAGCGCCTCGTCGATTTGAACCAGGCGCAGAACATCAAGAGTGCAAAGCGCATGGTCGAGCGTCAGCGCCCGGCCGTGTGGGACGTCCTCGAAGAGGTCATCGCCGAGCACCCCGTGCTGCTCAACCGTGCTCCGACGCTGCACCGCCTGGGCATCCAGGCGTTCGAGCCGCAGCTCGTCGAGGGCAAGGCCATTCAGCTGCACCCGCTCGTGTGTGAGGCGTTCAACGCCGACTTCGATGGTGACCAGATGGCCGTGCACCTTCCGCTGAGTGCGGAGGCGCAGGCCGAGGCGCGCATCCTGATGTTGTCGTCGAACAACATCCTGTCGCCCGCGTCGGGTCGCCCGCTGGCCATGCCGCGTCTGGACATGGTGACCGGTCTGTACTACCTGACCACCCTCAAGGAGGGCGCGGCAGGCGAGTACACCCCGGCAACCGACGACGACATCGAGCGTGGCGTCTACTCGAGCCCGGCTGAGGCCATCATGGCCGTCGACCGCGGTGCGCTCACCGTGCAGTCGCGCATCAAGGTGCGTCTGACCGATCAGCGTCCGCCTGCCGACATCGAGGCCGAGCAGTTCCCGGATGGCTGGAAGTTCGGTCAGCCGTGGGACGTCGTGACGACGCTGGGGCGCGTGCTCTTCAACGAGCTGCTCCCCGTCGAGTACGCGTATGTCGACGAGCAGATGCCGAAGAAGCGTCAGGCTGCGATCATCAACGATCTCGCAGAGCGCTACCCGATGATCGTTGTCGCGCAGACCGTCGACAAGCTCAAGGACGTCGGCTTCTACTGGGCTACCCGTTCGGGTGTCACCGTGTCGATGGCCGACGTGCTCGTGCCGCCGGCCAAGGCTGAGATCCTCGAGCGTTACGAGGAGCGGGCCGACGGACTGGAGCGCAAGTTCCAGCGTGGTGCTCTCACCCCGGATGAGCGTCGTGACGCTCTGGTCGAGATCTGGAAGCAGGCCACCGAGGAAGTCGGTAAGGCCATGGAGGACTACTACCCCGACGACAACCCGATCACCATGATCCCGAAGTCCGGCGCGACCGGAAACATGACGCAGGTGCGAAACCTGTCGGGCATGAAGGGTCTGGTGACCAACCCGAAGGGTGAGTTCATCCCGCGTCCGATCAAGTCCTCGTTCCGCGAGGGTCTGACCGTCGCCGAGTACTTCATCAACACGCACGGTGCTCGTAAGGGTCTGGCCGACACCGCACTTCGTACGGCCGACTCGGGTTACCTGACCCGTCGTCTGGTCGACGTCAGCCAGGACGTCATCGTCCGCGAGACCGACTGTGGCACCGAGCGCGGCATCAACGTGTTGCTCGGCGAGAAGCAGCCGGATGGTTCGATCATCCGCGACGCGCACGTCGAGACCTCGGCGTACGCCCGCACCCTGGCCGCCGACGCGGTCGACGAGAACGGCAACGTCATCGTCGAGCGCGGTCACGACCTCGGCGATCCGGCGATCGAGGCTCTGCTCGCAGCAGGCATCAACCAGGTCAAGGTCCGTTCGGTCCTGACCTGCGCGACCGGCACCGGCGTCTGCGCCATGTGCTACGGCCGTTCGATGGCGACCGGCAAGCTCGTCGACATCGGCGAGGCCGTCGGTATCATCGCCGCACAGTCGATCGGTGAGCCCGGTACCCAGCTGACGATGCGTACGTTCCACCAGGGTGGCGTCGGTGACGACATCACCGGTGGTCTGCCGCGTGTCCAGGAGCTCTTCGAGGCGCGTGTACCCAAGGGTGTCGCACCGATCGCGGAGGTCTCCGGACGGATTCGCCTGGAGGACGACGACCGCTTCTACAAGATCACGATCATCCCCGATGACGGATCGGAAGAGGTTGTCTACGACAAGATCTCGAAGCGTCAGCGTCTGCGTGTCTTCAAGCACGACGACGGCTCCGAGCGTCTTCTCGCCGACGGCGACCACGTCGAGGTGGGCCAGCAGCTCATGGAGGGTTCGGCGAACCCGCACGAGGTGCTGCGCGTGATGGGTCCGCGTCAGGTGCAGGTGCACCTGGTCAACGAGGTCCAGGAGGTCTACCGGAGCCAGGGTGTGTCGATCCACGACAAGCACATCGAGACCATCGTGCGTCAGATGCTGCGTCGCGTGACGATCATCGACTCGGGTTCGACGGAGTTCCTGCCCGGCTCGCTCACCGAGCGTGCCGAGTTCGAGGCCGCGAACCGTCAGGTCGTGTCCGAGGGTGGCGAGCCCGCCGCCGGACGTCCGGTCCTCATGGGTATCACCAAGGCCTCGCTGGCGACCGAGTCCTGGCTGTCGGCGGCGTCGTTCCAGGAGACCACGCGTGTCCTGACCGATGCGGCCATCAACAGCCGCAGCGACAAGCTGATCGGTCTGAAGGAGAACGTGATCATCGGTAAGTTGATCCCGGCCGGTACGGGTATCAACCGGTACCGCAACATCGAGGTTCAGCCGACCGAGGAGGCCCGCGCGGCCGCCTACGCGGTGCCGTCCTACGACGACACCTACTACAGCCCGGACGGCACCTTCGGTGCTCCGGCCGGCGCTGCGGTTCCGCTGGACGACTACGGATTCGGCAGCGACTACCGCTGACGGTTACCCGCTGATCGAGCCAGCCGCTGATCGAGCTTGTCGAGATCACCGCTGATCGAGCTGTAGTTCTCGTTGATCGAGCCTGTCGAGATCACCGAAGCGGCCCCGCACCTCGGAAAGGTGCGGGGCCGTTTCGCGTCGTGAGGAGGCGTCGAGAGCTCACTCGTACCGGTAGGGCAAATACTGAACGTTCCAGTGGTTGCCGTCGGGATCGTCGAAGTACACGAAGTGGCCCCACGACTGGACGTCGACCTCGCTGGCGTCGACACCGGCGTCGAGCAGCTGCTTACGAGCAGCCTCGATGTCGGAGACGCAGAGCATCAGTGTCCCGGCGTTGGGCGGTGGGGCGTCGACGATGCCTCGGCCGAAAGCGATCGAGCAGTGCGAGCCGGGCGGGGTCATCTGCACGAACCTGATCTCGTCGGTCGGCGACGAGTCGTGGTCGGGGTTGAACCCGATCCTGGTGTAAAAGTCTTTTGCTCGATCGACGTCGGTGACGGGCAGAAACGCGACTTCGAGTGTCCAATCCATGACTGTGGCCTTTCAGATGGGCGGCTTTCAGGTGGGCCGCTTCGACGTTCGAGCCGAGTGCCGATCACCCGACGAACGGAGCATCGCAGCCATTGCGGTCATATCGGGTCCGCAATAGAAACCGGACGCTGCCCACTCGACGCGACGGGACGCCCACTCGACGCGACAAGGCGCCCACTCGACGCGACGGGACGCCCACTCGACGCGACAAGGCGCCCACTCGGCTGGCTCGAGCGCCCAGTCGACGCGACGGGACGCCCACTCGGCCGTATCGAGCGCCCAGTCGGCTGGCTCGAGCGCCCACTCGACGCCCCCCGCTGGTCGAGCGCAACCCCCGCTGGTCGATCACAACCCCCGCTGATCGAGCGCAACCCCCGCTGGTCGATCGCGACCCCCGCTGGTCGATCGCGACCCCCGCTGATCGAGCCCCCCGCTGATCGAGCGCAACCCCCGCTGATCGAGCGCAACCCCCGCTGATCGAGCTTGTCGAGATCACCAGAACATCGGCGCGAGGAACTTCGACGCGTAGTCGCGCAGCGCGTCGGCGTCGTCGATGTCGACGGTCTGTGAGTCCGTGAGCGCGAACGACATGATCAGCCGGAACAGCGTCTCCGACGCGAGTCGCAGGTCGGCGTCGGGCATGTTGGCGCCCGCGGCACGCAGGGAGTCGACGATGCTCTGACTGAACTGGCCGACCATTTCCACCACGTACGGGCCGTCGAATCCGATGATCAGGTCGGCGGCGCCCGGCTCGTCGGCGAGTATGCGGGTGACGAG
The DNA here is from genome assembly GCF_001665715.1 of Gordonia sp. 852002-10350_SCH5691597. Taxonomy (NCBI): domain Bacteria; kingdom Bacillati; phylum Actinomycetota; class Actinomycetes; order Mycobacteriales; family Gordoniaceae; genus Gordonia; species Gordonia sp. 852002-10350_SCH5691597. The sequence goes on along the minus strand of NZ_LZMO01000300.1, from coordinate 80,848 downwards.
TTCGTTGCTGCGTGCGCGCGTGATGGACACCTGAAACCCCTCGACCACCGCCTCTCGCGGGTCGAGGTCGCGAACGGCTTGTTGCATCTCGGAGAAGAAGTCTCTGCGCAGTTGCAGCACGACCTCGGCCAGCAGCGCGTCCTTGCTGGGGAAACGCCGATACAGCGTGCTGCGGCTGACGCCCGCGTCGCGGGCGATGCGATCGATGTTGGCTCGACGGACCCCGGAGCGCACGAACTCCGACGACGCCGCGTCGATGATCCGACGCTCCTGTTCCTCGGCGCGTCGACGACGCGACGCACCCAGCATCGTCATCGCCGAACCCGCGTGGGTCGACGCTGCGGTCGAGGCCGAGCCTACTTCTGGCACCCGTGAACCATAACTCACTCCAACGTTTCACGATCGCAAACACTCGACACCGAGGGTATCGAGCATCGAGCGTGCGCCGAGCTTGTATTTCTGCAGTTGAAAGCACTCTCATGAATAGGGGTGTGACAGCGGACACATGGATGTGTGATACTCGCCTCGGCGCGAAGAATGAAACCGGGATGTCTGATACGTCCCAAAACCAAACAAGTGCTTGATTGAGTATGGGGGTTGCGCGTGCCGATGGCGCAGAGTGTGCAGGGCTTCGGCCGCACGGTGAGGCTGGGCGTGCGCACCTCTGTCATCGCAACGACAGACATCGTCGGCGGCAGGTTCCCGATCCGCGAAGCGACCGTTCAGGCGTGGTTCCTGCTCAGCATCACGGTCTTGCCGGCCCTGCTGATGGCCGTACCGTTCGGAGTGATCATCGCCGTGCAGATCGGCGGCCTCACCAGCAATCTCGGTGCCACCTCCATGGCCGGAGCCGTCGGCGGTATGGGTGTCATTCAGCAGGGTGCGCCGATGGCCGCGGCCCTTCTGCTGGGCGGCGCAGGGGCGTCGGCGATCACGGCGGATCTGGGAGCACGAACGGTCCGCGAAGAAATCGACGCGATGCGAGTCCTCGGCATCGACCCCACGCGCCGGCTCGTCGCACCCCGCATGGTCGCGATGGTGCTGGTCGCTCCGGTTCTCTCGATCCTGATCATCGTGATCGCGGTGGCCGCGAGCTTCATCGTGGCGATCGTCGGACAGGGGGTCATCGCGGGGTCGTACTGGCAGTCGTTCGGCAGCTACGCGTCGACCACGGACCTGTGGATCTGTCTGGGTAAGTCGGTCATCTTCGGTTTTGTCGTCGTGGTCATCGCGAGCAGACGAGGGCTCGAGGCCGCCGGCGGTGCGCGCGGCGTCGCCGACGCGGTCAACGCGGCCGTCGTACTCGGCATCGTCGCGTCGATGGTGATCAACGTGATCATCACCCAGGTCACGACGCTCTTCATCCCGCCGCAGGTGATCTGAGATGGCGGTGATCTGAGATGGCGCAGCGCGCCGGGAGTTACATCCCGAGCACCAAGTTCCCGCGGTTGGAGAGGGCCGTCGACAACGCGGGCCGACCCTTCGAGCACATCGGCCGCCAGGTGAAGTTCGTGCTCGACACCATCGCGGGTCTGCCGCACACGGTGCGCGCGTATCGCAACCAGATGCTCGCGGCGTTCGCCGAGACCACCTGGGGCAACGGCTCGATCCTCGTTGGCGGCGGGATCGCGAGTGTGCTTGCGATCCTTGGTGTTTCGGTCGGCGGCATGATCGGCATCCTCGGTGTCACCTCGCTCTCGTCGCTCAACCTGTCGCCGATGGCAGGCCTCATCACTGGGTACGCCGCCACGCGTGAGATGGCCCCGATCGTCGCGGCTGTGGGTTTCGCGGCCCAGGCGGGATGCCGGATGACTGCCGAGATCGGATCGATGCGCATTTCGGAGGAGATCGACGCGCTCGAGGCGCAGGCGATCCGGCCGATCCCGTTCGTGGTGGGCACGCGCGTCATCGCGGGCGTCCTCGCCATCGTGCCGTTCTATCTGATTTCGCTCTGCCTGGCCTACCTCTCGTCGCGGCTCGTCGTCAGCGTCGTCTACGGCAATTCCGCAGGCGCCTACGATCGCTACGTCGAGGCGTTCGTGAGTCCGGTCGACGTCGTCTACTCGACGATCAAGGTCGTCGTCTTCGCGGTCCTGGTGATCATCGCGCACACCTACTACGGCTTCTTCGCGAGCGGCGGTCCCGAGGGCGTCGGCATCGCTTCCGGGCGGGCGATCCGCGCCAGTCTCGTGCTGATCGTCGCGGCCGACATGGTGATGTCGCTGATGTTCTGGGGCCTGAACTCGGGGCTGAACTTCGCATGAGCAGGGCACGCGAACTCTCCCCGGCCGCGCTGCGCAAGCGAGGCATCTTCGCCGTGCTCGTAGCCGCCGCAGTTGTCGCGCTCGTCGTCATCAAACCCTTCAGCGGAGGCGACGACGCCGTACGCTTCGCCATCGACGCACCGTCGCTTCCCGACGGCGTGCAGGAGGGCGTCCCGGTCGATATCCGCGGCGAGACCGTCGGACAGGTCTGCGGCCTCGACATTTCGCGCCGGGACGTCACGCGCATGGAGGTCTGCGTCAACCGTGATGCCGTGGGCGAGCTCACCGACAACACGGCGGTCAGCTTCGTGTCGCGCAACCTCTTCGGCTCCGACGCCGTGCGCCTGAATCCGACGGGTTCGGGCTCGTCGGTCACCAGTGGCAGCACCATCACGCTTGCACAGCCCCCGTCGGACTACACCGTGACGGCGACCGTGCGCAGTGCGGGCTCCTTCACCCTGCCCGTGCTGTCCCCACAACTCAGTGACCTGCTCAAGCAGGTGAGCGATACGACGATTCGTCTGTCACCGTTTCTGACTGCGGCAACCGTCACCCTGCAAACGGTGCAGCAGGGGCAGCGCACACGTCTGAATGCACTGTTGCCCACTGCCGCAGACGCTTTCAGCGGTGTCGGTGCCGCTGCCGCAGGTGGAATCAAGGGGCTCAACATCTTCAACTCCAACCCGCTCTTGCTCGACCACGGCTATGTGCTTCAGGTGGCGCAGATGATCGGCGACATCGGAGATCTGTTCGGCGGCATGGGATCACTGTTCAACGGCCTCGCGCCGTTCGGTGCGTTCATGGACCTCACCAACGCATTCACGACGCCGCTCGGGCAGGGGCTTTCGGGCGTCACCCCCGCCCAGGTCGGCACGCTGATCGATCATTTCGGCAATGCGTTCCACACCGATCCGACGACGGGCCGGACCACCCTGTCGGTAACGGCGCACCTCGACGTCGTGCCCGGCGCATCGGCGCCGCTGAACAAACTGCTGTCGAGAGTGGGTGGCGGTTCGTGAGAAACGCGTCGTCGGCGACGAAACGACTGCTGCTCGTGGCGGCCGTCGTGATCCTCGCCCTCTATGCGATCGTGCAGGCGATCAATCGGCCCGTCGGCGGCGACGTCGAGACCTACCGCGCTGAATTCTCCGACGTGTTCGGGCTGCACAAGAACGCCGACGTCCGCGTGCGCGGCGTCCAGGTGGGCAAGGTGACCGACATCGATCTCCAGCCCACCGGCGTCGCATTGGTGACTTTCACTGTGCGCGAGGAGAATCGACTCACCAATCGCGATCAGCTCGCGATTCGATTTCAGAACCTCGTCGGACAGCGCTACCTCGCGGTCACCAAAGCAGAAGTTGCCGAGAAGTCCGAAGTCACCGAGAAGTCAGAGGACAGCGAGGAGTCAGGGGTCGCCGGCGCCGCCAGCTCGAGCGCGCCAACGGATGTGACGCCACTCGACCCCGATCAGGTGATCCCCGCGGCCAAGACGAGTGGCTCCTTCGACATCACCAAGCTGTTCAACGGATTACGGCCGCTGCTGCAGGGCGCCGACCCCGAGGTGTTCAACACCTTCGCGACCAACATGCTCCATCTGCTCCAGGGCGAGGATGGCGTGGGCCTCGGCGACGTCCTCGCCGAGGTCGAACGTCTCACCCGTTTCGCCACCGACAAGAAGGCCCTGATCGCCACGATCGTCAACAACCTCGGCGTTGTCTCCGCCGCGTTGCAGGGCAAGTCAGAGATCATCGGGGTGCTGATGAAAGGCCTCGGCGTACTCTTCGACACTCTCGAGACCAAGCTCGATCTGCTGAAATCCGCATTCGGCAACGGCGCCAAGGTGTTTCCGCCGATCGTCGACCTGCTCTCGAACCTGTTCGACCTCACACTCGGCGGCCACGACAACGTCTCTGCGCGCATCATGCAACTCGTTCCCGACACCAACCAGTTCGCCGAGGTGCTCGGCGCATTGCCGACATTCCTGGCAACGGTGAACGCGTCGATGAGTCACCTGGGCTTCGACGCGACGTGCTCGCGCGGCGAGGTGTCGCTGCCGGAGATGGGGCAGGTCCTGCTCGGCGGAGGGAAGGTGACGTTGTGCAAGGCCTGAGCCGAGTGTCCGACTTCGCTGTCCGCGACCAGGTCTCCCGTAGAGCCGAGATCTCGTGGGCCGTCGGAGTTGTCGCCGTCGTGGCTGTGCTCGTGGTCGTCGTCGGCTTCCTCTACATGTCGCCTCCCGGGCGCGCGACCGTGCACGCGGTGATGTCGGAGAGCGGCGGCATCAAGGGCGGCACCGAGGTACGCATCGCAGGCGTGACAGTTGGCAAGGTCACCGACGTCGCATTGTCCGACGACAAAGTCGACGTCTCGCTCTCCGTCGACCGCAAGGTGTTCCTCGGCGACCAGACCTCCCTCGACGTCCGGATGCTGACGGTGGTCGGTGGAGCATACGTCGCGCTGTTGCCTGCGGGCGACAAACCGTTGGGCGACTCAGTGATTCCCGTCTCGCGCACCTCCGTCCCCTACTCGATCTCCGAGGTGCTCGACGCCGCCGCCAAGACCACATCGGGCATCGACGCGCCGACGATGCGCGGCACGGCGGTGGCGCTGACCAACAGTCTCGACGCCGCGCCCGGCGCCATCCGCGGCATCATGTCAGACGTCGACACCCTCACGAGCTTGCTCGACAAGCAGCAGGATCAGATCAAGAGCGTCGCCGACATCGGTGGCGAATACAGCACCGCCATGGCGGCACAACGAGCCACTCTCGTCGAGATGATCAAACGCATTCACGCCGTACTGCCGCTCATCATCGGCTACAAGGATCGCGGCATCATCACCTACGACGCCCTCGCGTCGCTCGTGCTCTATGTCGGCGACGTCCTCGGCGAGCCGTATCAGGCGCGCATCAAGCCACCCCTGCGCAGGATCATCGCCTCCGCGGGCGAGACCAAAGACATCGCGGCAAAGATGAGTGTAGCGATCACACAGTTGCGTGGCATCGCCGACAAGCTCAGTCGCACACTGCATCCCAATGGGGTGGCACTCGACTTCGGTGACCAGGTGATCGACGACTCGTCGATCTGCATACCCATCGCGGGCCGCACATGTTGACCGCACGAGCACGCCGAATCGACAGCAGGGTGATCGCACTGGTCGCCGCGATCCTCGTCGTCGCGCTGCTTGTGGGTGCGGTGGTCGTCTACCTGAAATCGACGTCGAACAACGCGCGTGCACTTTGCGCCCTGCTGCCCGACTCGGCAGGCATCTATGCGGGAAATGCGGTCAACATCCGGGGTGTCAAGGTCGGAACAGTGACCTCGCTGAGCCCCGAAAACGGTCACGTCACAGTGCACATGAAGGTCGACGACCGGCCACTGGCCTCCGATCTGAAAGTGGTCGCGATCAACAACTCCGTGCTCGCCGACCGTCGTCTCGAACTCGTGGGCACCGACGCACGCGGCGGCTCCCAACTCGACGCACAGACATGCGTTCCGCTCTCTCGAACGTTCACTCCCATCTCGGTCAGCGATGCGTTCCAGTCGTTCACCACGATGTTCAACGAGGTCGGGGGAGTCGGTACCGATACGAAAAAGCCGGTGGGAGAGCTTATCTCGGCCACCTCGAGGGAGATCAACGGTACCGGCGGCGATATCAACAAGACCATCAAGAACATGTCGAGCCTGATGGCAGCACCCGACGAGTTTCTCGCGCAGATGCGTTCGGTCTTCGACAACCTGGCGACGCTCACAGACGTCACCACGCAGAACTGGGATGATCTGCGCGATATCGGCACCAACTCGGCGTCGTTGACGTTCATGATGGGCAGGTTGATCGAAGACTTCGTCTACATCTTCAACGGATTGTCGGAGGCCGCGCCCGCGATCGACGACCTTCTCGGCGACCTCCTCCCGCCACTGCTCGACACGGCCGACGTCGCGAAACCGCTGATCGATCTCGGTATCGCCAAAATCCCTGACCTGCTTGTCCTTCTCCGCGAGATCCCGGGGATAGCGACGCCGGCGTCGGCGATGATGAGCCGGTCCGCGCGAGGGATCCCGGTGTCTGTGTCGGGGCCGAAGGTGCTCGCCAGGACTCCGAGTAGCGCGGCACTGTGCGGACTCCTCGACCGCAGCGGTGCCGGGCGGTGCGACGTCCGCACCGGGCAGACGGCGGTCGTCGATCTCACCGGACTGGTGGACGCAGCGATCCAGGGAGGTCTCGGCCGATGATGCGTCGTGGAGTCTCTTTTGTCCTGTGTGTGCTGGCCGTGGTGGCAGCGCTTGTCGTCGTCGCGGTCGGCCGTGGGACCAATCCCGCGAATCTGTTGCCGAGACTGACCTCGTCGTCGTCTGATTCGACGACGCTCTTCGTCGACTTCGCGTCGGTCGTCAATCTCCCGCTTGGTGCACGGGTGCTCTCACGCGGCACCCAGATCGGCACCTTGGAATCCATCGAACTCGTCCCCAACGCCGCGCGGCTGACACTCGGCATCGCTCCGGAAGCCCAGGTGTTGCGCGGCTCGAAAGCCGAACTGCGACAGTCGACGATGCTCGGCGACATCTACGTCGCGCTGATCCCGCCCGCCGCCTCGAGTGCGCCACTCCTGCACGACGGCGACGTCATCGGCCTGCGCGACACAGACCCCGGCCCCCAGATCGAAGACATCATCACCAATCTCGCCGACTTCATGGCGGGTGGCTCGGTGATGCGGGTGCAGGATTCGATTCGCAAGGTCAACGAGTCCGTCGACATCAAGAACGGAGACCTCCCCGCGGCATCCCGGGTAGGCGCTCACGATATCCAGGATCTCGCACGCGGCACCGACGAGTTGAACTCGATGATCGACACCCTCGATAATGCAAGCCGCCAGATAGCCTCTGACCCAGCTCTTCTCGCGATGTCGATGGGTCCGCAGGGCCAGTTCACCCTGGGGTCTGTCATGGACGCGATCAGTGAGGGATTCAAACTCGTCGCGGGTTCCAGTGCGCTCGCGATCGGTCTGAGCTGGCTCACGCCGAGGCTGGCCCAGCTCAACCCGTTCCTGGAGAAGATCACGCCTCTGCTGCGCAGCTACTCCGCGACGTCGACCGAATTCAACGGCAACATCGGCAAGGTCGTCGATGTGACGCAGACAAAGCTCCTCCCGTTCGCCAAGAACGGTGGAGTCTCCGTCGACAAGATCACCGTGGGTGCAGACCGTCGGGAAGCAACCCGATCGGTGACGGCGGTGCTGCGCATGATCGGAGCGGTCCGATGAAGGCGCGCTACCTGTTCTCCATCGTGGCGACCATAGCGGTGCTCATCCTCGCGGTCGCCTACCTCTCGGTGGGCGTCCTGAAGATGCGGGTCATCGCCGACCAGACGACGGTCACCATCACCGCACCCAAATCCAATGGCCTGCATGCCGGTTCGGCTGTGTTGCTCCGCGGAGTGTCGATCGGGAGTGTGTCGTCGGTGACCTACACCGGCGGCACCGACATCGAGATCGAGATCTCCTACGACGCCGCGCATCAGATACCGTCGAACAGCAAACTCGTCATCGAGAACCAATCGATGATCGGGGAGTCGGGACTCTTCCTCATTCCCCCGAAAGACGATGCGGCACAGACAATTCGTAGCGGTCAGACCCTGACCGCAACCGTGGTCGACGTCCCGGCGTCGGTACCGGAGCTTCTCGGCTCGACGCAGACACTGCTCGATCAGGTCGACCCGACGCTCGTCAACGATCTCGTCGACACACTCGCGGCAGCACTCGCCGGAACCGAGTCCGACGTCGAACGCCTCACCCCGGCCGCGCAGGTACTTGCGGCGACGATGATCTACTCGCAACCGGCCATCGAGAAGATCATCGGAAACTCGACGACGATGCTGCAGGACGGCGACTGGGTCGGCCCCTCGCTGCGTCCGACTGCTCCCCAACTTGTGTACGCGGGCACCAGCGTCCGCGACGTCGTGACCGCGGTCAAGCCGTTCGCCGTCTCCACCGACGGCGGGAAGAAGATCAGGGATCGCTGGAAACCGTCGTTGAATCGGTCCGCTGAGTTCGTGAACACCATCGCGCCCCCATTGGGCAGCATCGCCGACACACTGCTCCCGGCCGCACGGCAGTCGGGTTCGGTGCTGGCCCAGATCAACATCGCGACGCTGCTGGAGCAGGCAATGAAGGTCCTGCCCGGCGACAGCCTGCAACTAACCGTGACCCCGCCGAGATGACAGCCCGAGCCAAGTAGGAGCCAGCCCATGACAACCGACCTGCACACCACGACCAACGACGTCGAGCCGGAGAACGACGGCGAGCCTGAGAACGATGCCGCCGGCGCGACTGGCACCACCAATCCGCCCGGCGAGAAGCCGGCTGTCGATAAGCCTTCTGCGCGTGCTCAGTTGACCGAGTACCTGTCGGTGCGTCGCCACCCGGTTGTCGCGGCAGTCAGCATGCTGTGCGTGGCCACGCTGGTCGCGGTCGGCGTGCTCGCCTACCTCCTCGTGCAAAGATCCGACGACCTCGCTGCCGAACGTCAACTCACTGCCGACAAGCAGACAGCCGAAACCGTCGCTGGTAGGTACGCGGTCGGCGCGGCGACGTTCGACTTCAACAACCTGCAATCGTGGTCGGCAGCGCTGAAGAACGGCACTGCGCCGGAACTCAATTCGCGCTTCGACGTTGCGGTGAACACGCTGACACCACTCATCCAAGAGGTCCAGTGGGTGCAGACCGCGAAACTGATAGCGGCGAAAACCGTTGACATCAGGGCTGATCGGCAGTTCATCGTGCAGGTCTTCGTCTCCACGCACATGACGAGCACACAGAATCCGAAGGGACTCAACACCGTCACCCCCTACACCATCACGCTCGACCGCGACAGCAACTGGCTGATCACCGACGTCGCCGGGATCGCAGGCGCGGCGCAGGACGGCTCGTCGGGCAGCGGCACCCCGAATCTCACGCAGAGCGACGCGGGCGCCGGAAGCCAAGGCGCCGGTACTCAGGGGAACAGCAACCAGGGAAACGGCAACCAGGGGAGTGACGGCACGGGCGGTCAGGCCCCCGTCGCACCCGCGCAGCCCACACCATGAGCACAACCACCCCGGGCGGACGCCGCTGGTCGGTTGTGCTGCTCGTCGTGGCAACAGTGGGAGGCGTTGGCACGACGATGACGTGGGTTCGGGCGCAGGGCTCGGTCATTCCGTCGTCGACCGATCTGACCGACCGGGCCGTCACACGATCGGGAGCGCCCGTAGAGCTCGCCGCGCGTGGCGTCGTCGGTCTGGCCGGAGCAGTCGCACTGGTCGCAGCATGCCTCCTCGCCGCGCTCGCGCTGTGGGCCGTCAGCCCCGGCTATCGGCGCGCCCGCGCGGGCTATGCCGCGATCGGGGGGTCGACGGTCGGTATCGCGGCGGTGGTGTGGTTCCTCACCGATGCTGCGGCGCATTCGTCGGTCTTCGGCGCGGCCGTCGACGTCCAGACAGACACCGTCGAGGTGTCCGCGTGGGCCCCCGGTCACGCTGTGCTGCTTCGTGATCACCTGTCTCGTTGGTGTGATGCTGGTGCCGCGAGCGGATCGAGACGACCGCACACCAGCCAACGACGTTCCAGCAGAGCCCTCCACGCCGCCGCCTCACCCGAATTCTCAGAGCATGACGCTCAGAGCATGACGCCGAACATGATCGACATCCCCGCGGCCATGCAGATCTGCGAGATATCGCCCGCGAAGGCGAGTACGTCCGACGTCGTGCCCGCGCGTCGTCGTCGATCGAGGTAGCGGTACAACCACACCACGGCGGCGATGGCGAAACCGATCGTGAGAATCCAGTTGACCGGGGTGATGTACGCCGGTTGGCTGCTGCCGATCATGTCCATTCCCGGCATATCCATGCCGCCGGAACCGTGGTCGTGGGCGAGGACGAGCTCACCGAGCCCAGACTTGTAGTCGAGCGCCGACGTGTATTCGACTGTGCCCGACGCACTTGCCGAGGTGCTTCCAGGGAGCAGGCTTCCGTTCATCACGGCGTACATCCACGCCATCGCGCCCATCATGACCGCGTGATACACGGCGACAGATCGTCCGAACACCGAATCGGTCGCGGGGACGCAACCACAGTTCGCCCCGCACGTGCAGACATCGCCACACCCGCATTCCGGTTCGGCGAGAACAGAACTCGGGAATGCGAGAGTCGCCAGGAACCAGAGGGCAGCGACGATGAAGAAGACCATCGGGCCAGTGGTCGGCCAGCTCATCGAGAACGGCCACGCCATCACGATCATCGCTACGGCCATGATCAGGTGCAGCACGTGTCCGACGTAAGCGGGCCAGCGAAGCGGTTGGCGCACCATCGCGTACACGGTCAACGCTGCGGAGATCGCGAACAGGATCGTGACGACCCAGCGGAGTGCGAGATTGTCGATCATCGGGCACTCTCGGCTGCCGTGGGGGCTGGTTGCTCATCGGAAGGGCCGTGCTCGTGTCCATGCGGAGGGGTCCCCGAACCACGGCGCGTGGCAATGATGCCCCACCCGGCGTCGACGATCACGAACAGCGCCAACGGAATTCCGAACCACGGCGCAAACCACCCGAGTACCGCGACCACGGCGATGAGCGCCACCGCCTCGGCTGGCAGGAGCGAACTCAGCGATCCTCGCCCCGGGGCCTTGGGTAGTCCACCTCTTGTCGGACGCCGCCGCCACCACATGAGGTAGCCGCGGACGATCACGCTGATCAGACCGATTCCCAAGAGCGCCAGGATGATCTGGTTGAGAATGCCGTAGAGGCCCATGTGTGCGCTGATGGCCCAGTCGGTCATCTTCGCCATGAACGGCCACTGCGCGAAGTTCACCCGATCGGTGACAGCAAATGTCTTGGGGTCCACCGCGATCGCGTCGTACCGCGTGGGAAACCCGCGATTGTTCTCGTTCACCGACCACGCCGTGCCCTCCGCGGATGGCGGCGTGATGACCATCGGTGCGCGCAGACCCGCTCGCGTGGCGGTGTTGTCGACGGCGGTGAAGTCGGACGGCGTGATCGTCGGCGGGGCTTCGGCCATTGCGTCACCCCCGTGGTGATGGCCTTCGTTCGACGACGCGGGCGACGTTGAGACCGCGGGCGTCGTCCACGAGAGTTCGGTGCGCAACTCACCGATGCTCGCTCCCGCATACCGCGACCAACTCAGTCCCGACGCCGACAGCGCGACGAGACCGATGATGATCCAGGTGCCCACTGCTCCGTGCCACGTCAGTGTTCGACGCCGATTCGGCGCGTCGCGGTCAGGGACGAGGACGCGGTTGCGCTTGTGGGTCCGTCGCCGATAGCCGATCCAGAGGACCAGCCCGCCCAGCGCCGTCACCCACAGCCAGCTCGCGGCGATCTCGCTGTAGTTGCGACCGACGACACCCAGGTGCAGGTTGCGGTGCAGGTCGTCGAACCACGTACGTACCGGCAGCCATTCGCCCATCGTGGTCAGCGATCCGCGCACCTCGCCGGTGTAGGGATCGACGAAGACGGTGCGCGTTCGGTCCGACGGCAGGTCGTCGACGCTCAGGGTCACCCGCGTCGTCGAGTCCGCTTTCGGCGCAGGCGTCACCGACGCGATGGTTCCCTCCGGATGAACTCGACGCGCCGCGGCGACCTGGTCGCCCAGCGGAAGCCGCTGTGCGCCGATGTTTTCGACGGTGAGTTCATGGCTGTAGACAGCCCGGTCGATCTGAGGGATCAGGGCGTACAGCGTGCCGGTCACGGCCGCGACCAGAAGGAACGGGCCGATCAGGATTCCCGCGTAGAAATGCCAGCGAAGTAGGAGCGGACGCCACCGCTGCGCCGCCGAGGGAGCTGGGCGCGCGGCCCGCGGGCCGCGATCTGGTTCGACCGTCTCGGGCTCGGTTGGCTTGTCGGTCTCGGCTGGCTTGTCGGGCGCGGAATCCACGGGTGGAGGGCTGACCACGGCTTCGGTGACTTCCTTCGTCGGGAGGCTGCATGCCGTCGGTTTTCCGACGGCACTGTGAGGAGTAGTCGCCTGTGCCCCGCATACGGTTCCCGCGGACTTCGGGCGACGTGGGTCACATCGCCCGTGCGCACGAGACCGCCGACCGTGCGCTCGAGACCGTCGACCACGCGCGCCGAGCCGAAGTCACGCACGTCAGCGCGCCAGACCATAGGGTTGACACGTGCAGCCAGACGCACCTGTCACCATCTTCGGCCCCGACTTCCCGTTCGCATACGACGACTGGATCAGCAACCCCGCGGGTCTCGGTCGCGTGCCCGACGACGCGCTGGGCGCGGAGGTCGCGGTCATCGGCGCGGGTATGGCGGGCATGGTCGCCGCGTACGAGTTGATGAGGGTCGGTCTGCGGCCCGTCGTGTACGAGCCCGATCGCATCGGCGGACGGCTGCGCTCCGAGCAGTTCGTGCCGGGCGAGCCCGAGGTCGCAGAGCTCGGCGGCATGCGGTTCCCCGTCTCGTCGAGCGCGTTCTTCCACTACGTCGACGCGCTCGGTCTGCGTTCGCGCCCGTTTCCCAACCCGCTGACCGAGGCCGCGGGCAGCACCGTCATCGATCTCGGTGGTGAGACGTTCTACGCCAAGACGCTCGACGACCTGCCGCCGATCTATCGCGAGATCTCCGACGCCTGGGATTCGGCGCTCGAACGCATCGCGGGATTCTCGGCACTGCAGGATGCGATCCGCGCGCGCGACACCGCCACGCTCAAATCGATGTGGAACGAACTCGTCCGCGAGTGGGACGACCGCAGCTTCTACGACTTCCTCGCGACGTCGAAGGAGTTCGGTAACGCGACCTTCCGGCATCGAGAGCTGTTCGGGCAGGTCGGATTCGGCACTGGCGGTTGGGATTCGGACTTCGGCAACTCGATGCTCGAGATCCTGCGCGTCGTCGTGACGAATTGCGACACCGAGCAGAGGTTGATCGTCGGTGGGGCAGAACAGGTTCCGCATCGACTGTGGTCTGCCACGCCGCACCGCATCGCGCACTGGCCGGTCGGGACGAGTCTGTCGTCGCTGCACAGCGGCGCGCCACGCGCGGGTGTTGCCGCGATCCGACGACTCGGCCCCGACCGCATCGAGGTCACCGACCGCTGGGGCGACTCGCGGGTGTTCTCCGCGGTGGTCGCCACCTGCCAGGCGTGGCTGTTGTCGACCGAGATCGAGTGCGACGAATCGTTGTTCAGTCAGGACCTCTGGATGGCGCTCGATCGCACCCGCTACATGCAGTCGTCGAAGACGTTCGTCATGGTCGACCGTCCCTTCTGGACCGACACCGACCCGACGACCGGCCGCGACGTCTTGAGTATGACGCTCACCGATCGCCTCACCCGCGGCACCTACCTCTTCGACAACGGCCCCGACCGTCCCGGCGTCATCTGTCTCTCGTACACGTGGATGAGCGATGCGCTGAAAGTGCTGCCGCATCCGGTCGACCGACGAGTCGAACTCTCGCTCGCAGCACTGAAGAAGATCTACCCCGACCTCGACATCGCGTCGCACATCGTCGGCCGCCCGATCACTGTCTCGTGGGAGGACGACCCGAACTTTCTCGGTGCCTTCAAGGGCGCGCTGCCCGGGCACTATCGCTACAACACCAGGATGTACAACCACTTTCACGGTCAAGAGCATCTGCCCGACGCCGAGCGCGGCATCTTCATCGCGGGCGACGACGTCTCGTTCACGCCCGCGTGGGTCGAGGGTGCGGTGCAGACCGGACTCAACGCGGTCTGGGGAGTGATCGCACACTTCGGCGGCGCCTCTCACCCGTCCAACCCGGGGCCCGGAGATGTGTTCGCCGAGCTCGGACCCATCGACATAGGCCCGTGACCCCTAGCGCGCTCCTGGAGGACGTCCCGCCGCAGAAAGAGGATTCAGATGCCCGCTGATCGACTACGAATTGCGTTGTGGCAGTGCCACTCCGTCGCCGACGACGTCGAGGGCAATCTCGACCGACTCGAGCAAGCGGCCTCCGAGGCGGCGGAGGCCGACGCCGACCTGTTGATCACGCCGGAGATGTACCTGACCGGCTACAACATCTCGCCGAGCACCGCACGACGCCTGGCCGACCCGGTCGACGGCAAACTCGGCGACGCCGTCGGCAACATCGCTCGACGCACCGCGATCGCGATCCTGTACGGATGCGCCGAACTCGACGACTCGAGCGTCTACAACACCGTCAGACTCGTCGACGCCAACGGTATTTCCCTTGCCTCACACCGGAAGACGCATCTGTTCGGCGACATCGACCGCGACGCCGTGGCCGTAGGTGTCTCATCACCTCCCGTGATCGACGTCGGGGGTTGGAGTCTGGGTCTGCTCATCTGCTACGAGGTCGAGTTCCCGGAACTGGTGCGCAATCTCGCCGTCCGGGGCGCCGAGGTGATCTGCGTTCCCACCGCCAACATGCCCGAGTACGACGCCGTCCAGACGGTGCTGCTCCCGGCGCGCGCGTTGGAGAACACCGTGTATGTGGCCTACGCGAACTACTGTGGCGTCGAGGGCGATCTCGCGTACGGGGGCCTCAGCGAAGGCATCGGGCCGGATGGCCGGGTGCTCGCGCGTGCCGAGCGCGAACCAGGACTACTGATCGTCGACGTCGAGCGAAAAGTACTCGACGACGCTCGCGAGCGGTTCACCTACCTCGCCGACCGTCGCACGGATTTGCTGTCGTAACGCGACTTCCCCTCGGACCCGCCACACCATGCGCTGAAGTCAATGTGAAGTTTGGTTCAGCAACATCCGCCATGTGCATCGATGCAGGTTGAAGCCCCCTGCTGAGACGGATTGGTGAATGTGTCGACAGTCACGTTCGGGTGTGGACATGACGTGGGCACGTGTTCTACCGTTACCTACGGGTCAGTAAGCTACCGGCTGGTAGTCATGCTTTTTGGGGTCACTTTCACCACGATGGTGTTCGCGAGAGCGTGCGCTCAGTTCGGCGGTAGTGACCCCTTTTTTCATGCTGATCTGTCATCCGATCGAGTGTCGACAAAATCGAGTGTCGAAAAAAAGGGGGCGGGTTCATGACCGAGGCGGCTACGGATTTCGGAGTGTCCACGCATATAGGACAAGCGCGTTCGAGGGGTTCGCGCTCGTCCGAAGCGCAGCGGCAGGGACGAGGTGTGCGGCGACAACAACGCGCGCGAAGCTTCTTGCGGCCTGCGGTGTTGATCGAGGCGATCGAGGTCGAAAAGCTGATCGTCATCCCGGGACTCGACGTTCTGCTCGCGGAGCCGGAACGCTTCGGCCTGATCGACGAGACGTCGGCAGCGCTGCGTCAGGCGGTCACTCGGCACGAGAACGCCGTCGACGTATTGATCGGCATGCTGATCGATTCGATCGGCGAGGACGCGAGCGCCGCAGATCAGCTCAACAATGCTCCCGCAGTGCTGCCGGTTCGGGCACTGCAGAGCATCGTCGACGATTACCGGGACGGCAACGACGTCGCGAAGGTCGACATGGTGCGGCTGGCGTTCCTCTTCGTTGCGGTTCACGCACTCACCGACCCGACGAACTGCGCGACAGCCTCGCGCAACCTCAACCTCGTGCCGCCGCCGCTGCACCGCGACCGTGCTGTGCTCGGCAGGGTCATGGCGCACGCCCTACCCACCTTCACAGCGCGCGACCGCGACCTGTTCGCCGTCTACGTCAGCAAGGCGAGCGCGTTTTTCGCCGTCCCCGCACCGGCGTCGCAGACGCCCGAGGACGACGGCGCCACCGACCTCGCGATCCTTCGCTACAACCCGCACGCGCTGCGCACCAGCTGCCAGCACATCGGGTTGGGCGGCAGCGCTGTCCGCGTCGCCGGCTTGGGCTGACCAGCAGCGCCCGCGAATTGCGTCGGCGGTGGTTCTTGCGGCGCGGAGCGGCGCGCGACCGTAGGCTTTGACACGTGAGCACGGATCGGCCGCAACGCTTCCGGTGGCTCCTGCACATCGATCTCGACCAATTCCAGGTCTCGGTCGAGCGTCTGCGGAGTCCCGAGCTCGCCGACGTCGCGCTCATCGTCGGTGGCAACGGCGATCCGACCGAGCCACGCAAAGTCGTGACGTGCGCGTCATACGAGGCTCGCGCACATGGCGTCCGCGCGGGCATGCCGCTGCGCGCCGCCCACCGCAAGCTTCCCGACGCCGTCTTCGTCCCCCTCGATACCGAGGCATACGACGCCGCGTCGGCAGAGGTCATGGACACGATCCGCGGACTCGGGTACCCGGTCGAGGTCTGGGGCTGGGACGAGGGATACGTGGGAGTCGAACCAGTTGGCCCCGAACCAGTTGGCCCCGAAACAGTTGGCCCCGAAACAGTTGGCACCGAAACAGTTGGCACCGAAACAGTTGGCCCCGAAACTCTGCACGACGCCGCATCCGTCGCGAACAACGCCGTCGACGACGCCGCGATCACCGAGATCGCGGCCCGCATGCGCACCGCGGTTCTCGGTGCAACCGGCCTCGATTCGTCGGTCGGGATCAGCGACAACAAGCAGCGCGCCAAGATGGCCACCGAGTTCGCCAAGAAGCCCGACAGGCTCCCACCACGAGACCCCCAAGCGGCCGTGGAGTCGTCGACCTTCCTTCCGGTGCAACCGTTGCCCGACAGGGTATTTCTGCTCGACGACCGCAACTGGATAGAACTCATGGGGCAGCGTCCCACCAGGGAGCTGTGGAGCGTCGGACCCAAGACCGCGCAGAAGCTCAGCGCCAATCACATCGACACCGTCGACGATCTGATCGCCACGCCGCGCGACGACCTCATCGCGACATTTGGTCCGCACCAGGGCAATTGGCTCTACGTGCTGTGCAGGGGCCACGGCGACTCGACGATCACCGCGGAACCGTGGGAGGCGCGCTCGCACTCGAAGTCGCGGACCTTCCCCGCTGATCTGACATCGGTCGCCGAGAAGCACTCCGCGGCACAACAATTGACCCGGGAACTGCTCGACCAGGTGATCGACGAAGACCGCGTGCCGTTCCGGGTTGCGGTCACAGTGCGCACGTCGACCTTCTACACCAGGACCAAATCGCGCAAGCTCGCCGCGCCGACGGTCGACATCGCAGAACTCACACCGGTCGTCCTCGATCTTCTCGACCGATTCGACGCCGACCGCCCCGTGCGACTACTCGGAGTACGCATGGATCTCGTACCCCTCGACGCCGAGACGACCGCCGATACCGATCTAGACCTCGAGGTGACCTGATGCAGAACAGGATTCGCGCAGTGTGGCCGGCGATCACGGCGGCGTTGGCGGCTGTGCTCGCACTTGTGTTCGGCGCAGCATCGGCCGACGCCGCGCCCCGACTTCCCGTCACCTACAACTTTCTCGACGGCGCACGCGCAGAACTCGCGCATCCGGGCGGTTCCCTGCCGGGCACCAACGACTTCTCCTGCCGTCCGACGCCGCGCCACCCTCGACCCGTCGTCCTCGTGCACGGCAGTGGCGGTGGACAGCAGACGAATTGGGCAACGCTCGCACCCGTGTTGGCCAACGAGGGCTACTGCGTCTTCGCGCCGACGTACGGAGCCTTGTCGACGCAGTGGCCCGCGTCGGCACTCGGTGGGCTCGGCCCCAAAGAAGACAGCGCCTGGCAACTCGCGTCGTTCATGTCGAAGGTCATGGCTGCGACGCACACCGACCAGGTCGACGTCGTCGGGCATTCACTCGGTACTGAGATCCCCACGTATTGGATGAAGTACCTCGGTGGTCGTGGCCACGTGGCGCACTACATCTCACTCGCCCCGTACTGGCGCCAGGGACCCGATGACGACGATGCGCGCGGTGAGGCTATCGCCGGGTTCCGACGCGCGCTGGGAGTACCGACACCGAAACGCCCGAGCTGCCCGGACTGCGTTGCGCCGCCGCGCGATCTGGACTTCAACCACGCTGTGCGACAGCCGACTCCCTACCTTCCCGGAGTGAGCTACACGAACATCGTCACCCGATTCGACGACATCGTCACGCCCTACTGGGTCGGCATTGCGCCCGGCGGTCCGGGAGCGTCGGTGCGCAACATCGAGTTACAGGACGGATGCAACCGCGACTTCGCCGACCACCTGTCGATCGTGGCCGACCGCCGAGCAGTCGCACACGTCCTCAACGCACTCGACCCCGCGCATCCGCGACCGGTGCCGTGCGTGTTCGTGCCGCCCGTCACAGGTGGTTAGCAGCCTGCAGGGGAGACGCTCTCGTTCGAGACATGTTCGCGGGCATGGGCGATCGCGTCGTCGAGGTTGGTCATCAAGTGATTCTCATGACGGAGTTCGTCGATCACTCCGACGCCTTCGAGCAGCTTGAGATGGTCGTCCTGCACACCCTTGATGATGACGGTGATGCCGCGGCTCTCGAGATCGGAGACGATCTCGGCGAGCGTGTGCGCCCCCGTCGCGTCGAGCATTCCGAGGTGCGACATCCGGATGATCACCACACGCACCGTGGTGTCGGAGTGGGCGCCGGACGATATTGTCGTCGAGATGCGTTCTGCCGCACCGAAGAACATCGCTCCGTCGAGGCGGAGCAGTGCGATCGCGTCGTCGCCCGGTTGTGCTGGACCCGGTAGCTCCTCACGCGTCACACTCGACCGCTTGGCGACCTGCCGCAGTGCGAAAAATGCTGCCACGACAATCCCGATCTGCACCGCCTCGATGAGGTCGAAGCAGACGGTGATGACTGCTGTCACAACGAAGATCACAGCGTCGGATCGTGTGGAACGCATGATCTTTCGGACGGTCGACGACGAGATCATCCGGAAGCAGGTCACCATCAGCACACCCGACAGCGCTGCCAGCGGTATCTGCGAGACCGGGCCCGTCGCCAGATAGACCACGCCGAGCAGGAAGATCGAGTGCACGATGGCAGACACGCGTGTGCGTGCTCCCGAGCGCACGTTGACCGCCGTGCGCGCGATCGCTCCGGTCGCGGGCATACCGCCGAACAGCCCCGACGCCACGGACGCGAGTCCCTGGCCGGTGAGTTCGCGGTCGGGATCGTACGGTCCCGTCGGCGACATCGTTGCGGCGACCCGCGCAGACAGCAGCGACTCGATCGCCGCGAGCGCAGCGATGGCAACAGCTGCTCCCGCAAGGGATTTCATGGTCGAGACGTCGAGGTGCGGTAGTGCGGGTGCAGGCAGGTGTGAGGGAAGTTCGCCGATTCGACGCACCCCGAGGTGCATGAACCCGACGACCACGGTCACGAGGATGACCGCGGTCAACGACTCGGGAATGCTCCGATGGATGCGCGGCAACCCGACCATCAGCACGGCGATCACGGCGACGATGCCGAGTGTCTGCAGCGCAACGCTCCAGTCGGCATGTGCGACAACGTGAATTGCTGCCGGCAGGGTGCGTTCGCCCTTCGGGGCATCGGCGCCGAACGCGGCGGGAACCTGCTGCAAAAAGATGATGACGGCGATACCGAGTGTGAACCCCTCGATCACCGGCCACGGGATGAACGTGACAGCCCGTCCGAGACCTACGACTCCCGCGATCAGCACGATGATCCCGGCCATCACCGTGACCAACGCGATCGACGAGATACCGTGCGCCGCAACGATGGGCGCGAGGATCACGGCCATCGCACCCGTCGGGCCGGAGACCTGTACGTGCGACCCGCCGAAGATCGCGGCGACGAGGCCCGCGACGACAGCGGTGATCAGACCCGCGGCTGCCCCGACACCCGAACTGATGCCGAAGGCCAGTGCCAGCGGGAGGGCGACGACGCCTACGGTGACACCTGCGATGAGGTCTGACTTCCAGGACCGACGCAGTCCGGCGTAGTCGCCGGTGGTGGGGATGAGTCGCAGCATGCGGCGCGGGGTGATCGCATGCAGCCACGCTGAGCTTGGACGCCTCGACCCTGTGGCCGTCGCGCTCACTGGGCGACGACGGGCGGGAGCGCAGCCATCGAGTCGAGTTGGTCGCGTTCGGCACCCAGCGTGTCGGCGAGGAAACCGCGCGCGGTCACGAGAAGGTCCGCGACCTTCGAGTTCGCCAGGCTGTAGAAGACGGCGTTGCCGACGCGTTCGCTGTGCACCACGCGGTGACGCTTCAAGACCGCGAGGTGCTGCGACATCGTCGTCGGTTCGAGACCGGTGATCGTCAGCAGTTCGCTGACGGGCGTCGGCCCACCGTTGGAGCTGAGCACCTCGAGCACGCGGATCCGAACCGGGTGTGCGAGCCCTTTGAACAGGTTCGCCTTGATCTCGTAGAGCGGTTGCGGCCAGCTGGTCGTCATGTGCCCGACCTCCTCGGTGTTGAAATATGCGGGCGGTGAAATGATGGATTACGCAATTGCGCAATCCATTGATAGCACTTCTGGCCACTCGGGTCGAGTCGGGTGTGACGAACTACGCCTCGGCGCGCGGTACTCGGACGCCGAGGAGTTCGGCGTCGGGATCGGCGTCGAGGCCGAGGCGATCCCAGTCGAGGGTCACCGCCACGACGGCGTATGCCGAGGTCGGGAAGCGATCGATGTATCCGCCCGGGTCGAGGGTGAGCGCCGTCTCCGGCATGCCCGGTTCGTGTCCGACGACCAGAACGGTCGACGCATCTGCCGGTGCGTACACCCTCACGACCTCCAGGATGTCGAGGGGTGAGCCGCCGTAGATCTCGTCGAGGAAGGTCGTCGGCGCGCTGATCGCGGTGCGTTCGAGCGTTTCGCGTGTGCGTGTCGCGGTCGAGCAGAGCACGGTGTCGACGCGGAGATCTTCGGAGCGAATCCACTCGCCGGCGAGGGTCGCTTCCCGACGCCCCCGCTCGGCGAGCGGTCGGTCGTGGTCGGCGACGCCCGGCGGATAGCCCGACTTACCGTGCCGCATCAGTACCAGTGTGCGGGGCGCTGCGCTCATGCGATGTTCCGTGAGCGGCCCGCGCGGTGATCGCCGCGCTGGCGGGCGTCGGCGATACGCAGCACGGTGACGGTCGCCCGCCACGCCGCGGACTCCTGCCGGCAGAACTGCGCGTGGTCGTCATTGCCTGCCGCCGACGCCTCGTCGGCCTGGGCGTCGAACTCGTAGGCCTCGTCGAGGCAGTCGGCGATGATCGACAGCACGGTCGAATGGTCGATGTGCGCTGCGTCGAGGACCTTGGTGATCGTCGCTGCATCGAGGGTTGCGAGTTGTTCGAGTTCAGTCCGAAACCACGCGATGGCGCGTGCGTCGTCGTGCCCGGAAGTGCTGTGTTGTGTGCCTCGCATCTCTTCAGATTAGTGCGGCGGACCGACGCAAAGCCGCTGCGACACCATTAGCCTGGTTCCCGTGCACTCCTGGCTTCCCGCGCTGCTGGCGACTCTCGCAGCACTGCTGATCGCTGGAGGCACGGTGCTTCGGCAGCGTGCCTCCCGCGCGTCGGGGGCCATCACTCCTGGCTGGTGGCTCGGTGCGGTGATCGCGATCATCGGGTTCGTGCTCCAGGCGTCGGCGCTCGGGCTGGGTTCCATCCTGTTGGTCCAGCCCCTCGTCGTGCTCGCGGTGTTGTTCGCGTTGCCGCTCGAAGCGTGGGCCGACCACCGGCATCCGCAGCTCAAGGAATGGGCGTGGGGCGCGATCCTCGTCGGCTGTGTCGCGACATTCCTGCTGATTTCTCGCCCTGAGCCGTCGCTTCGACGACCCAACGACATGGTGGTGTGGGGGACCGTCGCGGTGGTCGCGGCTGTCGTCGTCGCGTGTGTCGTCCTTGCCGAGCGGTCGACCCCGCACTACCGGGCGCTGTTCTACGGACTGGCAGCGGGCACGCTGTTCGGAGTGTCGGCGCTTCTGGTCAAGACGGTGGTGTACCAGGCGACACACCACGGCATCCACACCTTCGCGAGGCCCGAGATCTACCTGCTGGTTCTGGTGGCGGCGGGAGCCGTGCTGGCCCAGCAGAGGGGGTTCGGCGCGGGCGACCTGCAAACGTCGTTCCCGGCCATGAATGTGATGGAGCCCGCCGTGGCGATGGCGCTCGGTGTGGTGCTCCTCGGTGAGAATCTCAAGGTGTCGGTGCCCACCGCGCTGTTCCTCGGGATCGTGCTCGCCGCGATGGTCCGCTCCGTCGTCGAACTCGCGAAGTCCTCGGCGGTGCGCGGCGAAGAACGCGACGCGCAACTGCGTGAGTCGACGGTCTCACCGATCCGCAGGGTCGCCTGACGGGAGTGTTCGATGCCGAGCGTCGTGCGCGTGCGTTCAGGCGTCGACGCGCTCGATCACGTTCGCGATGCCCTGCGCCCATTCGGCAGCAGCCTTCGCCGGCTTGATCGACGACGAGTTGTCGTGGCGGAAATGCTCGCCGACCTGGGTCGCCCCGTGGCGGGTCAGGAGTTCGGCCATGAGCTCGCCGCCGCGGTTGAATGTCTCGCCGTAGATGGTGTCGCCGAGTCCGAATACGCCGAATCGCACGCCGGACAGATCCGGGGTGGTTTCGGTGATCTCCTCGGCGAACGGCTCGGCACCCGTCGGCAATTCGCCCTCGCCGTAGGTCGAGCAGACGACGACGAGGAAGTCGTCGGGATCGAGATCCTCGACGGCGAACTCGCTCATGTCGTAGATCGACGGATCGTGCTCGGCAGCCAGGACATCGGCGATGGCGTCGGCCACGAGCTCTCCGTTGCCGGTCTCGGTGCCGTAGAGGATGACGACGGACACGATCTGCTCCCTTGTTCTCGCGTGATGGGTTTTGCTTGGGTGGGTTTGTGAGTGCGGTCGACACACGACCGCAACCAAACGAAGGCTACCCTAACTGGCTGCTCGGGGTGCATCAGAGCCTTTGTCGAAGGCGTTTACGAAATTACTTGGATGTCCTAGTATGTGTGGGACAGGGTCTGATGGCTCACATCTCCGGGACCCCGCGAACCTCCACGATTCTCGACAACCCACAACCCAGAACAGGTGATCACCGGTGACCGCTGCTGCATCCGTACCGTCCATTCCGCACTACCTCAACGGTGCGCGCGTCGAGGTGACAGACGGGCGTCACGCCGACGTCTTCAACCCCAGCACCGGCGCGGTCCAGGCGTCCGTCCCCCTCGCGAGCACCGACGACGTCGCCGCCGCTGTCGCAACCGCCGTCGAAGCGCAGAAGGAGTGGGCCGCGTGGAATCCGCAGCGTCGCGCCCGCGTGCTGATGCGCTTCGTCGACCTGGTCAATCAGAACGCCGACGAGATCGCGACGACGCTGTCGCTCGAACACGGCAAGACACACGCCGACGCCCTCGGCGACATCCAGCGCGGCGTCGAGGTCATCGAGTTCGCCATCGGCATACCGCATCTGATCAAGGGTGAGTTCACCGAAGGCGCGGGCTCGGGCATCGACGTTCACTCGATCCGCCAGCCGCTCGGCGTGGTCGCGGGCATCACCCCGTTCAACTTCCCGGCCATGATCCCGTTGTGGAAGGCCGGGCCCGCACTCGCATGCGGCAACGCTTTCATCCTCAAGCCGAGCGAGCGTGACCCTTCGGTTCCGGTGCGTCTCGCCGAATTGTTCACGCAGGCAGGTCTTCCCGACGGAGTGTTCCAGGTGGTGCACGGCGACAAGGAGGCCGTCGACGCGTTGCTGAACCACCCGGAGGTGAAGGCGCTCGGCTTCGTCGGTAGCTCCGACATCGCGCAGTACATCTATTCAACCGCCGCCGCGAACGGCAAGCGCTCGCAGTGTTTCGGCGGCGCCAAGAACCACATGATCATCATGCCCGACGCCAATCTGGACCAGGCCGCCGATGCACTGATCGGCGCAGGTTACGGCAGTGCAGGCGAGCGATGCATGGCGATCAGCGTCGCCGTTCCGGTCGGGGAGCAGACCGCAGAACGGCTGCGCGCCAAGCTGATCGACAAGGTCAACGCGCTGCGCGTCGGCCACAGCCTCGATCCCAAGGCCGACTACGGCCCACTGGTCACCGCGGCGGCACTCGAACGTGTCAAGGGCTACATCGGCAAGGGTGTCGAGGAGGGTGCAGAACTCGTCATCGACGGCCGCGACCGCAGCAGCGATGAACAGACGTATGGCGACGACGATCTGTCGAACGGCTTCTTCATCGGCCCGACGCTCTTCGATCACGTCACCAAGGACATGTCGATCTACACCGACGAGATCTTCGGGCCGGTGCTCTCGATCGTGCGCGCGGGCGACTACGAGGAGGCACTCGCTCTCGCGTCGGATCACCAGTACGGCAACGGTGTTGCGATCTTCACCCAGGACGGTGATGCCGCCCGCGACTTCACCGCGCGTGTCGACGTCGGCATGGTAGGCGTCAACGTGCCGATCCCGGTTCCGGTGGCCTACTACACCTTTGGCGGTTGGAAGCGTTCCGGATTCGGTGACCTCAACCAGCACGGACCGAGCTCGATCCAGTTCTACACCAAGACCAAGACGGTCACGTCGCGCTGGCCGTCGGGCGTCAAGGACGGGGCTGAGTTCGTCATCCCGACGATGGACTGAGGGCGATGACCACCACCGCTCCGGCCGGAACCGCGGTCGGTCTCGATGACGACGAGCGCGTCATCGTCGAGACCGCCGCGGCGTTCGCGGCCAAAAGGCTTGCGCCACATGCCCTCGAGTGGGACTCGACCAATCACTTCCCGGTCGAGGAGTTGCGTGAGGCGGCTCAACTCGGGATGGGCGCCATCTACTGCTCCGAGGATGTGGGCGGAAGCGGACTGCGTCGACTCGATGGAGTGCGGATCTTCGAGCAGCTCGCCTACGCCGACCCTGCGGTCGCCGCATTCCTCTCCATCCACAACATGTGCACGTGGATGGTCGACAGCTACGGCACCGATGAGCAACGCGCGCACTGGGTTCCACGCCTGGCGAGCATGGAGACCATCACGAGCTACTGTCTGACAGAGCCGGGTGCAGGCTCCGACGCCGCGGCGCTGTCGACCCGCGCGGAGAAGGTCGGTGACCACTATGTGTTGTCCGGCGTCAAGCAGTTCATCTCCGGAGCCGGGTCGTCGGATCTGTATGTCGTCATGGCGCGCACGGGTGGCGACGGACCGAAGGGCATCTCGACGTTCCTCGTCGAAAAAGGCTCCGACGGGCTGAGTTTCGGCGCACAGGAACACAAGATGGGGTGGCACGCGCAGCCTACCGCGCAGGTCATCCTCGACGAGGTGCGTGTCCCCGCCACCAACCTGCTCGGTGAGCAGGAGGGCATCGGCTTCGGGATCGCGATGAACGGGCTCAATGGGGGAAGACTCAACATCGCGGCGTCGTCTCTCGGTGGTGCCCAGGCTGCCTTCGACAAAGCGGCGTCGTACGTCGCGTCGCGAAAGGCGTTCGGGAACAACCTGATCGACGAGCCGACGATCCGCTTCACCCTTGCCGACATGGCCACCTCGCTGCAGACCTCGCGCCTGATGCTGTGGCACGCGGCGTCGTCTCTCGACGCGAATGCGCTCGACAAGGTGGAGCAGTGCGCAATGGCGAAGCGATATGTCACCGACGCCTGTTACACCGTCGCCGACCAGGCGCTGCAGCTCCACGGCGGCTACGGCTACCTCACCGAGTACGGCATCGAGAAAATCGTCCGCGATCTGCGCGTGCACCGCATACTTGAGGGGACCAACGAGATCATGCGCGTCGTCGTGGGTCGGTCGGTGGCTGCACGGTTCCGCGAGTCCTGACCAACTCCACCTGACCACACACACTTCAACACAGGGAGAATCGACAATGACGACGATCGCCTTTCTCGGACTCGGCAACATGGGCGGCCCCATGGCCGCCAACCTCGTCAAGGCCGGACACACCGTGCACGGGTACGACCCCGTTCCCGAAGCGGTCAAAACCGCCGAAGCCGCAGGCGTGCAGACCTTTCCGACGGCGGTCGAAGCGGTCGCCATCGCCGAGGTCGTGATCACGATGCTCCCGAGCGGAGCCATCGTCAAGAAGCTCTACGACGAGATCCTGCCCGCCACGGCCACGGGCGCGCTACTCATCGACAGCTCGACGATCTCCGTCGCCGACGCACGCGAGATCAATTCGCGCGCAGCAGATCACGGTTTCGCACAGGTCGACGCCCCGGTCTCAGGCGGCGTGAAGGGCGCGGTCGCCGGCACGCTGGCGTTCATGGTCGGCGGCACCGAGGAAGCGTTCGTCGCCGCACGGCCGACGCTGGAACCGATGGCGGGCAAGATCATTCACTGCGGCGACTCCGGAGCGGGTCAGGCGGCCAAGGTGTGCAACAACATGCTGCTCGCCGTCCAGCAGATCGCGGTCGGCGAGGCGTTCGTGCTGGCCGAGAAGCTCGGCTTGTCCGACGACGCGCTCTACGACGTGGTCACCGGCGCGACCGGAAACTGCTGGGCCATCGAGACGAACTGTCCGGTCCCGGGCCCGCAGCCGACGTCGCCCGCGAACAACGACTTCAAGCCGGGATTCGCCACCGCGCTGATGAACAAGGACCTCGGCCTCGCGCTCGACGCCATCGCCGACACCGGGTCGCGCGCACCCCTGGGCGAGCACGCCGCCGCGCTGTACCGCACCTTCGCCGAACAGCACTCCGACCTGGACTTCTCGGCGATCATCACGACATTGCGCTGAATCTGTTCGGGCTTTGTGCCGGAATCCGGCACAAAGCCCGAACTGATGGCTGGACACGAGTTCATCGGAACCCACGACGGGCCCGAGACGTCAAAGGCCGCATGGACATCAACGAAGCCATCGTGCGCCACGACGGGGTCATCACGACGGAGCTGGCTCTGCAGTGCGGTGTGACGCGGTCCGCGATAGCGCGTCACGTCAAGGCAGCGCGGTGGACGCGGGTCGCCCGCGGCGTGTTCCTGGTCGCGGGACACTTCCGGTCAGACCGAGCGCAGGCGAGGATTGCGGTGCATTCTATTGGTCCCGACGCCGTCCTCGCCGGGGTGGCCGCGGCCTGGTGGCACGGAATCGAGGCATCGCCACCAACCAAGCAACTCGTCCTGACCGGCCATCGCGGAACACACACACGACGGTCGTCGACGGCCATGCCGCGGTTCCGACGACTCGACGACGTGGACGTCGTGAGTAAAGACGGCCTCCGGGCTACGTCGGTCGAGCTGTCACTGGTTGATGCTGCCATCGAGCGAGGTATCGACGTGCTCGATCGAGGGTTACTCACGAAACGGGTCACACTGCAGGGTTTGCGCGACGCGCATGGTCGCTACCCGAAACGGCATGGCGGCGCGGTCGTCAGCACCTACCTCGATCTGCTCGGAGACGGTACCCGGTCAGCGGCCGAGCGCATCCTCGCTCCGCTGCTCGAACAAGTCGGCGTTGCCTGGGTGGCGGGCCTGGCCGAGGGCGACTACGAGATCGACTTCGCCTTTCCTGCAGCGATGCTTGCCGTCGAGGTCGACGGCTTCGCTTTCCACCGGGACGCCAAGGCTTTCCAGCACGATCGGACTCGCCGCAACGCCCTGATCGCCAAGGGGTGGACGGTGCTGAACTTCACGTGGACCGACCTGATCGAGCGGCCCGAACACGTACTCGAGTCGATCATGGCCGAAC
Source organism: Gordonia sp. 852002-10350_SCH5691597 (assembly GCF_001665715.1). NCBI lineage: Bacteria > Bacillati > Actinomycetota > Actinomycetes > Mycobacteriales > Gordoniaceae > Gordonia > Gordonia sp. 852002-10350_SCH5691597. Next base: position 53,137 of record NZ_LZMO01000300.1, on the reverse strand, counting down.
TGCAAAAAGCTGCCGCGTGATCCGTACGGCTTTTGTGCCGGAATCCGGTCGATAACCCGAACGGATGGTCGGCCCGTCATTGCGCTCAGAAGTCACCCGCGTTGTGGCGCAGTTCGTGGATCGCGTCGACGAGTCCTGCGATGTGTTCGGGGGGCATGCCGACGTCGGCGAACACCTCGCGGTTGAGAGTCGACGTCGCGTCCTCGACCGTCGAGCGGCCCAGGTCGGTGATCTCGACGAGCGTGGTGCGACCGTCGGTGGGGTGGGGGAGACGTCGAACGAGTTGCGCCTCCTCGAGGCGTCGAATCGCATGGGTGACGCTGGTGACGTGCACCTGCAGGCGGTCGCTGGCTTTGGTGATGGGGAGCGCACCGTTGCGTGAAAAAGCAAGCAGCCGAAGCAATTCGTAGCGCGAGAAGGTGAGATCGTATGGGCGGAGCGCTGATTCGACGCGGGCCAGCAGAATCTGGTGGGCTCGCATCACCGACGTCACCGCGACCATCCCCTCGGCGACGTCGCCCCACCCGGCCGAGGTCCAATTGGCCTTCGCCTCGGCGATCGGGTCGAACTGCATGCTGTGGCCGGCCATGGACGTCAGCCTATCGGTCGTCCCCACCCTCTGGTGACGTCCCGGGCGTTGCTCGCCAACCGTCGAGTGTTGCAAGGGCAGCCCGGGCCGGGTCGGCGTCGGGTGGGACCAGGCCTGCCAGCAGCAGTTGGGCGAGTCCGTGCACACTCGACCACAGCGATACGACGATCGTCGACGGTTCGCCCGGTTTGTACCGGCCCGAGTCGACGGCACGCTGCACGGCGTCGGCCAGGGGAGTCATCGCGCGCGCGGCGCTCTGCTCGAACTCCGGTGTGGGTGTCAGTCCCGAGGCGGTGGGGGAGAACATGACCTCGAAGAGCCGCGGATTATCCAGTGCCCATTGCACATACATGATGCCGAGGCCTGCGATGTCGTGGTCGGGATCGGCCGACGATCCGACCGACTCCTGCGCCGACGCGAAGCTCTCGAACGCGCGAATGACTACGCCCAGTTGCAGGTCCGCCATGCTGCCGAACAGTGAGTAGACCGCGGTGGTCGACGTCCCGGCAGCCTGCGCGACGGTCCGGACGGTCAACGCGCCGAATCCGTCGGACGTGGTGATGGCCACGGCGACGTCGAGGAGTCGTCTGCGCAGATCTGCGGTGTGCACTTTGGGTCTTGCCATGCCGCTCATTGTTTCATAACATCGTTTCGTAACACCGTTACGAAACAGGGGACGACCATGCCGAAGACTCACAAGATCTCGCGAATGACCAACATGCCGCCGCCGGAGGGTACTTCGCTGTTCCTCATCGGCATGCGCGTGAACCATCCACTGAGGCTCAAGTCGTGGTTGTACGTCTTCTTCGCGATGCCCCGGATGTTGCTCTACCTGAGTAGACGCCGAGATTCTGGAATGCTGCTCTATCGGTTGTATCTCGGACCCTCGCCGATGGTGCTGTCCTACTGGCGGTCTCCCGAAGCGTTGCAGGCTTTCGCCGCCGATGCTGCTGCCCCGCATCTACCGGCGTGGCGGTGGTTCAATTCCACTGTCCGTGGACGAGACGACGTCGGAATCTGGCACGAGACCTACGTCATCGGTGATCACGAGACGATCAGCTACGCGATGCCGCCGTGGGGTCTGGCCAAGGCCATCGGCGGCAGACCGATTGATGGTCCGCACGCGAGTGCGCGGGGCCGGCTCGCCGAGAATGCGCGTCGACCCAACACATGCCCACGATCGTGAACTTCAGGCGCGGCTCCCGTGGGTGAGCAGCATCTCGATCGCGCCTACGATCGTGAACTTCAGGCGCGGCTCCTGTGCGTGAGCGGCATGTCGATCGCGCCCGCGATCGTGAACTTCAGGCGCCGCTTCGGTGCGTGAGCGGCATGTCGATCGCGCCCACGGTCGTGAACTTCAGGCGCCGCTTCGGTGCGTGAGCAGCATCTCGATCGCGCCTACGATCGTGTCGACGAGGTCGGCGGCGGTGCGGCCGTCGAGTTCGTCGCGCTGTTCGTCGGAGCGGAGCATGATCATCGATTCGACGAGGCGGAAGGGGAGCAGGCTGCGAGTGTCTGAGGGGTCGTCGAGCACGGCGGCGGCAAGTGTTTCGTAGGCGGAGGCGAGTTCGCTTCGCGCTGTGCGGAATTGGGCGTAGCGGTCGTCGCCCACCTCCGGAAGTAGGTACAGCGAACCGAGGTTCCAGCGCTCGTCGACGAGTTGTGCGGCGTCGAACCGGGCGAGGTCGAGGAGTCGGTCGAGGGGGGCGCGGTCGTCGTCGAGCAGTTCTCTCGCGCGCTCGAGCGATCCGACGACGGTGGCGTCGAGCAGCGCGGCGAGGATGTCGTCCTTGTTCTTGAAGTAGTGATACATCGATGCCTGGCGGATGCCGACGGCCTCGGCGATCATGCGCGTCGACGTCCCCGTGTAACCGTGGCGGCAGAAGAGTTCGGCTGCGGCGTCGAGGATTTCCTCACGCGCGGTGGCTCCCCGTCTGCGTTGTTCGACGAGGCGCGGTCGGCCGGGGCCTGCCGCCACTCGGCCCGACCGGGACGCAGTGCTCATTCGGAAGCTCTTCCATTCGTGCTGGGGCGTGGGTTGCGGCAAGTTCGTCATCGAGTCTAGTCCGCCCAAATCACGGGAATCTCGCGGTCAAACGCGGTCCGCTCTGCGCGGAAGTGAAGTGACCTGGGCCGCGTAACACGCTCGTAGCGTGAGTTTCCATCCCGGCAACATATCTGTCACTCGATAGAAAAAGCGCAGGCGTTATCTATCAACTGGCAGATAAACCCGCTCAATGTGGAGCCTCACCGCAAAGGACTGGATCGATGACCTCCACCGCACAACCGCCCGCGGATTCGACATTCACAGTGGCTCCCACCCCGACATCAGGCGCCGACGCCGACGATCTCTCAGAGTTCGGCTACGACCAACAACTGCACCGTTCGCTCGGCAAGTTCGCCTCGTTCGCGGCGGGGTTCTCCTTCGTCTCGATCCTGACGACGATCTTCCAGCTCTTCGGACTCGGTTTCGGCTTCGGCGGCCCCGCCTTCTTCTGGACCTGGCCGATCGTCTACGCGGGTCAGTTCCTCGTTGCGCTCTGCTTTGCTGAGATCGCTGCGCGGTATCCGATCTCCGGGGCGATCTATCAGTGGTCGCGCAGGATGGGCGGCGAGGTCATCGGCTGGTTCGGTGGCTGGTTCATGATGATCGCTCAGATTGTCACCGCCTCGGCTGCGGCCATTGCGCTGCAGGTGGTGCTGCCCAGTGTGTGGAGCGGCTTCCAGATCCTCGGCGACGACCCCACCCTCACCTCCACGTCGGGCGCGGCGAACGCCGTCCTGCTCGGCTCGGTCCTGTTGATCGCTGTGACCGCGATCAACTGCATCGGCGTCAGGTGGATGAGCCGGGTCAACAGCATCGGTGTCACCTGTGAACTGGTGGGTGTCGTCGCGGTGGTGCTCGCCTTGTTCACTCACGCCAAGCGTGGGCCGGGAGTCGTCTTCGACACCGGCGCGCCGGGACAGCAACCGGGTTACATCTGGGCGTTCATCGTTTCCGGTCTCATGGCTGCCTACGTGATGGTCGGATTCGGCTCGGCGGGCGAACTTGCCGAGGAAACCCGCAACCCGCGCCGCGTCGCGCCGCGCACCATCCGAATGGCACTGACCGTGTCGGCGATCGGCGGCGGACTCATGCTTCTCGGTGCGTTGATGGCCGCGCCGACACTCGACGACGAACTCGCGACGGGCGGTCTGCCGTACGTACTCGACTCGGTCCTCGGCGGTTTCTGGGGCAAGGTGCTGTTGTGCGACGTCGCGGTGGCCATCTTCATCTGCACCCTTGCCATCCAGACGGCGTGCTCGCGGCTGATGTTCTCGATGGCGCGTGACGGACGACTTCCGTTCTCGGCCAGACTCGCTTATGTCAACAGCCGAACCGGGACACCGATTCTGCCGTCGATCCTCATCGGTGTGCTGTGCATCGCTATCCTGGTCGTCAACGTCGGCAACTCGGCAATCTTCGCCACACTCGCGAGTGTCTGCATCATCCTGATCTACCTCGCGTACCTCGCGGTGACCGCCCCGATGCTCTACCGCCGCTTCAAGGGCTGGCCCTCCGGAGGCGTGCAGGTCGACGCCGAGGGCAAGAAGCTGTTCGGGCTCGGACCGTTTGGCATCGTGGTCAACCTGCTCGCCGTCGCCTATGGGTCGCTCATGGTGATCAATCTGGCGTGGCCGCGCGCCGAGGTCTTCGACCCGACCGGGGAGATGCCGATCCTGCGGTGGGCCGGCCCCATCTGCATCGTGGCCACGGTTCTGGTGGGCATCGCGTGCTACCCGCGCGGCAAAGCGCATCCCAAGCCGGTTACCGCACCCGTGTGATCGCTTCTTGCGACGGCACATTCATCGACACATTCCCGGAAGGGGTCATCATGACCAACTCGACAACTACCTCGACTGCCTCGACCGCAGGCGCCAAAGCCCACGCGCGCTCGCAGGCCGGCGCTATCACCGACTCCATGCCCGTGGTGCCCGCCACCGACTGGCCGACGACGATCACCGACGTTGATTCGTCGACGCTCACCTGGGCAGAGACGGTTCCCGGCGGCAGGTACACCACCAAGGTGCTCGCCCGCGGGACCCGAATCCGATTGCGCGACATCACCGGTGACGCGTGCGCACACCTGCTCCTGTGGCGCGTCGACGCCCCGTGGGAACGCCTCAACGTCGCCGACACCGTCAAGGTGCCCTGGCAGGCCTACCTCACCACCGGCCACCCCCTGCTGAGCGATCAGGGCAGGGTGCTCGCCACCATCGTCGACGACACCAGTGGGCACCACGACGCGCTCACGGGCACAACCACACTCGCCGACAATGCCGCCAAATACGGCCACGGAGAGGCATATTCGACGACTCCCGCGGGGCGTGAGCTTCTCAAGCTGGCCGCGGCCAAGAACGGCTTGACGCCCACCGATGTGGCGCCGTCGCTCTCGCTCTTCGAGGGAGTGAAGGTCGACGACGAGGGATCGTTCGAGTTCCAGGGGAGCGCGGGCGCTGACAAGAGCGTCGACCTGCTTCTGCACCTGCCGTGCATCGTGGCGATCGCCAACACCGCACACCCGCTCGACCCAAGCGCGGACTTCCGCTCGGGGCCCCTCGAGGTGCTCGCGTGGCGTGCCACCGACGACCTCGATGCTCTGCTCGCCGGCGTGGCCGACCGCGACCCCGAATACCAGCGCGCCGTGGCCAACAGCGAAGACGTCTACGGCGCAGCGCGCTTCTGACGGCGAGTGGTTTCGACTCGGGTGCTCGCTGCGCTCGCGCCCGGCTCAACCAGCGGATGCCAGTGGTTTCGACTCGGGTGCTCGCTGCGCTCGCGCCCGGCTCAACCAGCGGAAGGTGCTCGCGCCCGGCTCAACCAGCGGAACCGTTGAGCAGCCACGAGGAACGAGCCGTTTCTCGCTGGTTGAGCAGCCGCGAGGAACGAGCGGCGTGTCGAAACCACCACCCATCCCCGAACTACACACATCCGAACGCAAGGACCACTGATGACCACCACGATCAACCCCACCACCGCCCCGGCGGCCGACCTCGCGCTCGTGCCCGGCGACGTCATCTACGACGGCATCGTCGCTGAGCGCGCTCCCTGGTCGGAAGTCGTTGCCGCGGGCGATGTTGCGACCATCGTCGACCTCCACGGCAACCAGGCCGTCGACACGCTGTTCTTCGGCGGCCACGACCACTCGGTCCGCTACTCGGCGCAGACAACCATTGCCGCGCAGGGGAACATCTTCCTGACCACCGGCACGGTGATCCGCGACCAGGAGTCGCAGCCGATGATGACGATCGTCGCCGACGAGGTCGGCAATCACGACACCCTCGGCGGCGCGTGCTCGCAGGAGTCCAACACGCTGCGCTACGGCCATCACACCAAGCACCAGCACGCGTGCGTCGAGAACTTCCTCATCGGTGGCTCACGACACGGCCTCGGCAAGCGGGATCTCGTCGGCAACGTCAACTTCTTCATGAACGTGCCCGTCGACCCCGACGGCGCACTCGGGATCGTCGACGGCCTGTCCGCGCCCGGCAAGCGCCTCGCGCTGCGCGCCGAAGTCGACACTCTCGTGCTCGTGTCCAACTGCCCCCAGATCAACAACCCCTGCAACGGATTCGACCCGACTGCCGTCCGCGTGATCGTCACGCGGCCGCGGGGCTGACCGAGTACCGACCGCCAGGAGACGAGATGAACAGCCAGACAACACAGTTCGACGGCATCGAGGTGCTGCGCGCCGGACCCATGACCACCATCCAGGATTGGCCTGGCCGCGTCGGCTACTGGAAGGTCGGTGTCCCGCCGTCGGGTCCGATGGACGACCTGTCCTTCAGGTTGGCCAACATGGCCGTCGGAAATCCGGTCGATGCCGCGGGACTCGAGGTGACGATGCTCGGACCACGCCTGCGTTTCTCGACGTCGGCAACTGTTGCCGTGACCGGCGCCCCGGTCCAGTTGACTCTCGACGGAGTCGTTGTGCCCCAATGGGTCCCACTCACGGTGCCCGCGGGCGGCGTGCTCGACATCGGAGCCGTGGGTTCCCTCGGACTGCGCGTGTACATCGCGATCTCCGAGGGTGTCGAGGCGGAGGAGTATTTGGGCAGCCGTTCGACGTTCACGATGGGCAAGTTCGGCGGACTCGACGGTCGCGTCCTTTCCGACGGTGACATTCTGGCGCGGGCGGGTCTCCCGACCGTGAACTCGACGCGGATTCTCACCGAGGAGCAGCCGGCGTTCACGAACGCATGGCAGCTCGGGGTGACGGTCGGACCGCACTCGGCCCCGGAGTTCTTCACTCCTACCGACATCGCCGAGATCATGGGCACCGACTATCAGGTGCACTTCAACTCCGACCGCACGGGGATTCGCCTGGTCGGCCCCAAACCGCAGTGGGCACGGACCGACGGCGGCGAGGCGGGGCTGCATCCGTCGAATATCCACGACAACGCGTATTCGGTTGGAGCACTGGACTTCACCGGCGACACCCCGATCCTGCTCGGCCCCGACGGACCGAGTCTCGGCGGGTTCGTCTGTCCGGTGACGGTGACGGCGGCGGAGCGATGGAAGCTGGGGCAGCTCAAGCCCGGTGACACGGTGCGGTTCGTCGCGGTCAAGGCGGCAGAGGCGGCGTCGCCCGCAGAACTGGGTCTCGCACGCAGAGCGAGCTTCGTCGATGTCCTTTCTCGCGGAGGCGATCCCGACAGCGGAATTCTGGGAACCACGACGACGGCCGACGGCACCACATCGGTGACCTACCGCCGCAGCGGCGACGACAACATCCTCGTCGAGTACGGCGAGATGCGCCTCGACCTCGCGCTTCGTGCCCGCGTGCATGCGCTCGCCGAGCGGATTGAAGCGGAGAACCCCGCGGGCCTTGTCGACCTGACACCCGGAATCAGATCGCTTCAGGTGAAAGCAGATCCGACGAAGTGGTCGCAGCACGCCATGCGGGACTGGCTCATCGAGTGTGAGAGTCAGCTCCCGGCGGCGTCGGAACTCGTAGTACCCAGCCGCACAGTGCATCTGCCGCTGTCGTGGGATGATCCGGCCACGCGTGAGGCGATCGAACGGTACATGCTCGGCGTCCGCTCCGATGCTCCCTGGTGTCCGTGGAACATCGAGTTCATCCGACGGATGAATGGTCTCGACTCGGTCGACGACGTACACCGGATCGTGTTCGACGCCGACTACCTCGTTCTCGGTCTCGGAGACGTGTACCTCGGTGCGCCCGTGGCGGTTCCGCTCGATCCGCGGCATCGACTGGTCACGACGAAGTACAACCCGGCACGTACCTGGACCCCCGAGAACGCTGTCGGCATCGGGGGTGCCTACCTCTGCATCTACGGTATGGAGGGGCCCGGCGGCTACCAGTTCGTCGGCCGCACGACGCAGGTCTGGAACCATCGCTATCCGCAGCAGGCTCCGGGATTCGATCCCGAACATCCCTGGCTGCTGCGCTTCTTCGACCGCATCAAGTGGTACCCGGTCGGCGCTGACGAACTGCTGGACATGCGGGCCGACGTCGCGGCGGGCCGCGGCGACAGCGTGCGCATCACCGAAGGCACCTTCTCGCTGGCAGAGCACGAGCGTTTCCTCGCCGACAACGCCGACGCCATCGCCGCATCCCGCACGACGATGGAGTACGCGCGAGCCGAAGAGCGTGAACGATGGTCTCTGGCAGGAGAGTTCACGACGACCGAGCAGAACCAGACCGGCAACTCGGATCCCAAGGGGAAGGTCGCATGACGAAAATCGACGATATCTACGCCGCGATCCGCGACGCCGACCGGCCGGAAGTGTTCATCACCCTTCGTCCGCAGGCCGACGTCGCACGCGACTACCAGCAGTCTCTGGCGAGCGGTGGACCACTGGCCGGAGTGACTCTCGCCGTCAAGGACAACGTCGACGTCGCGGGATTGCCCACGACGGCAGCGTGTCCCGGCTACGCCTACGTGCCCGACGCGGATGCGCCCACGGTTGCCGCGCTGCGCAAGGCAGGCGCTGTCGTCATCGGAAAGACCAACCTCGACCAGTTCGCCACCGGCCTCGTCGGAACCCGCAGTCCCTATGGCGCCGTGCGTGATTCGCGGCGAGCTGATCGAATCTCCGGCGGGTCGAGTTCCGGGTCGGCGGTTGCCGTCGCGCTCGGTTTCGCCGACATCGCGATCGGTACCGACACCGCCGGGTCGGGTCGTGTCCCGGCGGGTCTGCAGGGGATCGTCGGCGTGAAGCCGACCGTGGGGGCGCTCTCCACCGTCGGAGTCGTGCCCGCGTGTGCCGACTACGACGTCCCGACTATCTTTGCCGCCGACCTCGACCTTGCGAACCTCGCCACCGGAGTGATGGCAGAGGAAACTGGTGAGCGACCATTCGACAGAGCGACCCGATTCGCGGCACCCGAGGCCCCGGTCATCGCGGTGCCCGCCGAACTCCCCGAACTCGACGATCGCTGGCGTGGCGCCTTCAGTGACGCGGTGGCCGCGGCCGAGGCTGCCGGCTTCACGATCAAGACCGTCGACCTCACGCCCTTCCTCGCCGCGGCACGACTGCTCTACGACGACGCTCTCGTCTCTGAACGATACGACGCTGTCGGTGAGTTCATCGACAGCGCAGCAGATTCCGACGACGTCGGTCTCGATCCCGTTGTGGCGCAGATCGTGTCGAAGGCATCCGGTTACACCGCGGTGGATCTGCTCCGTGCTCGACGTCGACTCGCAGAACTCAGGGCGCTGGCGATGGACCAGTGGGGTGATGCGACAGCACTGATGGTGCCGACGGCGCCGTTTCATCCACGAATCGACGAGGTCGTCGCAGACCCGATCGGCGTCAACAGTCGGATGGGTACCTACACCAACTTTTGCAATCTGTTCGATCTGTGCGGGTTGGCGGTCCCGGCAGGCGTCGTCGACGAGGCCGACGGAACCCGATCCCAGTTCGGCATCACGCTCCTCGCGGGTGCACACGAGGACGCCGTTCTCATCGATCTTGCTCGGCGACTGCGGGTTTCGCCGACCAACTCCCGTGATAGCGCATCCTTGACCATGCCGACGTGGCCCGAACGTGTCGCGCCATCGGTCGAGTTGGCCGTATTCGGTGCACATATGGCGGGTGGACCGCTGACGCACGAGCTCAGCGGTCGTGGCGCGCGCTGGGGTAGGGAAGTACGCACAGCGCCGTCGTATCGCCTTGTCGCACTGGACACGACGCCGCCCAAGCCGGGATTGATCCGCGACGTCGGTGCGGGTTGTGTCATCGAGGGGGAGAGCTGGGTGCTGTCGCCGGCCGCTCTCGGGGAGTTCCTCGCCGCACTGCCGCAGCCGATGATGCTCGGCAAGGTCGAGCTCGCCGACGGCGACTGGGTGGTCGGATTCGGATGTGACGCGCAGGCCGGGGAGTCGGGCCGCCCGCTCGAGCGCACGCGGTGGTGAGCCGCCGACGAGCAGACGTTTGCGGCGCTAAATTGTGAACGGTCGTGCGCTGAAAGATGTTCTCTCCCGGCGCATTCTGGCAAGTCGTTGAACGGACTCCTCAACGCAGTCAGCATTCGAGCGTTTTCCTGAAATCGTCCGCTCTGGGTGAACTGTGGTGATTCAATCCTCCTAGCTCGGGGACAGTACTCGGGCGGATGTCTCGGAGGGGTAAGCCACATGGCTCAATCGGCGGTGAACGGTGCGCGGCGCGGTGGAGTTCGTCGAGCGGAGAAACAGGATCGACGCCGCAAGCGCAAGGCCGGTCAGCGCGCCGCGGCAGGCGCCGTGGCGGTCGCAGCCGCAACCACGCTCGGCTTCGGGCAGACGGTCGGGGCGGGGCACGCGGAGGCGTCGATCCTCGACGACGTGAACGCCGTGAAGTCCATCAACAGCAGCCCGTCAACTGTCCTCGGCTCCGTGATCGGCTCCGTGGTCAACAACCCTGCGATCCAGACGACTTTGGACGAGTGGCGCATCAAAGGCTGCGCGACCGGCGGCACCAGCGGCGGAGCTGACTGCTCCGCATCGACGGGCACGGGGGTTGCCATAGTCGTACCGACATCCGTCGACCTCGTGCCACGAGTGATTTATGTGCCGATTCAGGGAGCAGTCAACAACGATGTCGTCAAGCAGCTGCTGCAACTCATCGGTGTGTCTGCCTCCATTCCCGATGCCCCCGAAGCGATCGGTTCGGCACGGGTGGTCGGCGACGGCTTCCAATTTGCCTACGCCTCCGGCGGAGGAGGGGCCACTGCGATCTCGTACCTCCCCGTGAGCCTGGCGACCGCGGGTGCGAGTGACGGTCGGAAGGCGTACGCGTTCGCTGTCGTCGGTATGGCCAACGCCTGGACGACCAGCGACGTCCCGATCACGATCCTCGGACTCGGCACCGGGCTGAAGATCCCAGGGATCAAATCCGTCAGCTGTTACGGCGGCGTGACTGCTGCTTATGCCGAGTCGGTCGGTGGCTGCGTGAACATCGCCGGTACGTTTGACACCAGACTTGATCTGCAACAATCGGTTCCGGAGTTCCAGTCGGCCTTGACCGACCCTTCCGCGGTCCTCTTCGATCCGGGGTCTGTGTTCGGGCAGGTGGTCGCCGCGTTGCTGAACGGTCAGCCGCTTTCCCTCAGCAAGGACTTCGCACGGCTGACGGTCGGGGGCGACCGGACGGATGCGTACGGTCTGCCCGTGTTGTTCACGCTCACAAGCGATTACGGCACGCAGGCGCCCATCGTGGTGCACTGGCTAGGCTCGTCGGTGACGTTCAATCCGAAGGTGACGGTCAACGGCAAGGTCAAGCCGAACCATCTGGGACTTCCCGTGGTCACCCTCGCCGACGTCGACACCGCGCAGTTGCTCCCGACCGTCGACATCCCCAAAATCACGTTCCCGTTCGGGGTGCCGTCGTTGGGTCCGTTCGACGGGTCTACCAGCGCCGTCAGCAGGTCGACGGCCTCATCGTCGGTGAGCGCTCTGCGTGCCAACGCCAGCGAGACCATCGCTCCCGCGGACACCGACACCGACACGACCGCGGCGTCGAGCACCGCTGACGCACCGACGGCAACGACCGAAACCGACACGGCGACAAAACAAGTCGACGCTCCTTCAGTACCGAAATCGACAGCCGTTGCCGCGCAGAGAGATTCGCGCGATTCCAGCGCATCAGGGTACCTGGGCAGGCACCGCTCGCTTGATGACTACGTCGGTAAGCATCGTTCGACGGATGGCACAGGGAGCCCAGCCGGCACGGCGTCGAACGGCGTCGCGAGTACCGAGGGCGCAACCGACACCACCGATACCCACACACACGACACCGGGACGTCGTCGGAGTCAGCGCACTCGACCGCTAACGCCGCGAGCAGTCAGTAGTACCGGCCCGCCTCCGCGCCACGAGATCGGTCTGTTCCTTCCGCACGAACTGCGGCGTTTGTTACAACGGAAGAGGCCGATCACTCGACGCGAGGAGACGACAATGAGCGAACCGATCTCAGGCGAAGACCTGCCCGACGGCGTCGTCGACCCCGAAGCGCCACTCGACGACGAGCCGGGCGAATCGCTTGCCGACGATGCGCCGCTCGACGAATTCGTCGACCCGCTCGCGGGCGTCGAACCACCACAATCCGACGACGTTCCGAGCGCGGACTACGTCGACCAGCACCTCGACGTCGACGAGGTGGAACCACCCAGGCGCGACGACTGAACCCAGAACCACCGCGGGCCCGAAGAGCCGGGGGCGGCCCGGAAATGCGGCGCCCAGAATTGCTGCGCGTTGACCCTGAAACGCCGATAGCCCCCAGAGCCCGATTGGCTACAGTGGAGCCACCGACGCAGGTTCGCCCCAATGGTGTCGCCGACCGCTCTCTCATCGGAGTCCAGCGGCCGACGGCGGCGCGCGCTAGGAGGAAGTCATGGCGATCGATCCCGCAAAGAGCAAGGCAGTCTCACAGGTGGTGCGCGAGCATCCGGGGATGAGCCTCGTGGCGATCTCGCCAGGCATCGTGGTCTTCCTCCTGGTGGGGTTCTTCGCCAATTGGTTTCTGGCGATCGTGCTCGGCGTCGTCATGGTGGCGGGCGGGTACTACATGCTGACGCGACAGAAGTGAGCAGGGCATAAACCGGTGCGAGAACGACTGCGGACGGGTGACGTTCACTCGTGGGCAACGAGGCCCCGACGTTGAGCGCACGCGTCGACGCCTATATCTGGGCCATCCGGCTCACAAAAACACGTTCGGCTGCGGGTGACGCATGCCGAGGTGGCCACGTTCGGGTCAACGGAGCGACCGCGAAGCCCGCACAGCACGTCAGCATCGGCGACGAGGTGCGGCTGAGGTTGGGTGGTCGAGAACGCATCGTCGAGGTGACCCAGGTGATCACCAAGCGAGTCTCGCCCGCCGCGGCGTCGGCCTGCTACATCGACAAGAGTCCACCGCCGCCGGCCAAGGAGATCCTGGCGAGTCAGCCACGACGCGATCGTGGTGCCGGTCGGCCGACGAAACGCGAGCGACGCGAGATCGACAAGCTGATGCGCGGGGGCTTCCTCGTGTCGTTGGCGGTGGTGATCGCGCTGATCGGTAGTGCGTGCTCATCGGATTCCGACGATTCGGGAGGCAACAGCAACGGCAACGCTGCGGCGCCGCCGGCCAAGGCGGGGTCGGGTCCGTTCTTCGGTGAATGCGGAGGCGTGACCACGGAGGAGGTCAACAGCCTCGCAAAGCTGGGAACGCTGACCAACACGGTGAACAATTCGTCGGTGTGTGAGTGGTCGTCGAGCGTCGATCGCACCGGGCCGGTGGCATCGTTCAACTGGTATCGCGGATCACCGATCGGACGTGAGCGCGCCACCGAGCAACTCTCCCGCGAGTCGACCAAAGACATAGAGATCAACGGCCACAAGGGATTCATCGCCTCCGACACGGGCATCTGCGAGATCGGCATCGCTTTCGGCGCCGACTTCTTCGAGTGGTCGGTGAGCGCCGGGACGTCGTCACTGAACGCGCAGGGTCCCGACACCGAACAGATCTGCGACGCCACGCGCCAACTGTCCACGATGTCGATCGAGCGTGCATCATGAGGCGCCTGCGACGCGTCGTCGTGCCACTGCTTGTCGCTCTGGCACTGCTTGTCGGAGCGCTGTCGGGCTGCACCATCGACGGTCAGGCGGTGTCGTCCGAGCAGGCCAACGCCGATCAACCAGGCAACGTCGACACCGACCGGTTCGACAAGCTGACCCTCGAATGCCAGGTGCTCTCAACCGCCCAGCTCGCCAAGGCGGTCGGCGGGACATCGGCACGGGGCACCTTCAACGGCGCAATCTGCCGGTGGATCGTCGACGGGTCGGTCACCGCGAATGTCACGTTCAACTGGTTCGAATGGGGCGACTTCAACGTCGAGAAGGACACCGCCAAGCGGCTCGGCTACACCACCGAGAACGTCCGGATCGTGAGTCAGGCGGCGTTCACACAACGCGACCCCAAGCGCCCGGCTGTGTGCGGTGTGACCACCCGCGCGCCGACCCGCGGCGTCTACACGTTCTGGGTCGAACCGATCGGCGGCGCCGCAGCGGCAGACCCGTGCACCGCTCCGACAAAGCTGATGGAGCTACTCCTCAACGGTGGCCAATAGTCGCTGCCGCGACGGTAGGGATTGGTCGCTGCCGCGACGGTGGCCAATAGTCGCTGCCGCGACGGTGGCCAATAGTCGCTGCCGGGCACTACAGCGCGCGCCGGGGCATGATCTATGCCCATGGGACACTCCGGGTTTCGAATCCTCCGTGCGGTATGCGTTCCAGCGCTGGCGGCGCTTGCGATCGTAGGGGTCGGGTCGGTTGCCGACGCGGCCCCGAGCAACCGATGCGCCGGCGCGACAGTCACCACCAGGACTGCCTCGCCGTCTCCGACGGGGTGGGCTGAGAACCTCACGTTCGATCACTCGGGCAACCTGTGGGTCTCGCGTCTCTACGGGAATTCGGTGGAGCGCTACGACCGGTCCGGCCGACGCACCGCGACCGTTCCGGTGCGGGCGCCGGGCGCGCTGCGCATGAGTCCTGGCGGCGACCTGTATGTGAACTCCGGCGACCAATCGTCGTTCGGCGCCGAACGCAACGGCGTAGTCGTGAAGTTTGATCCGCTTGCGCCGCAACCGAATCCGACGGTCTACGCACGAGGGTTCGCGATGCCCAACGGTCTGGCTTTCGATGCGCGCGGGTTCGGATATGTCGTCGACAGTGTGCGCGGCGTGGTTAGGATCGCGCCGGGTGGCGCCATCGACCAGCAATGGACGGATAGAGCCCGCGCCGCGCTCACCGCGTCGCCGGCTGTCAATGGGATCAGCCCCAATGGCGCGGTGGCCATCGGCAACGACCTCTACCTGACCTTCACGGCGAGCCGGACGGGCCGCGTCGTCGCACTACCGCTCGACGATCCCGGCTCGATTCGGGTCGTCGCCGACCTCACGGCTCCACTGCCCGGCTTGCTCGATGACCTCACCGCACTGGATCCGCACACGGTGGCCGTCACGTCGACGCTCGGCTCGCTCGCCCTCGTCGATGTGCGGACGGGCGCGCGGTGCACCATCGCACTCGGCGCGCCGGCGACGGCCGTCGCTGTGCAACCCTCGGATACGCGTGCGCTGGTGGTCGCGTCGGAGACCGGCGCCCTGCTTGACGTACACCTCGCCGGGTGAACACAAGGCAAACGTATGTTCGACTATCGCCCGAATCGTGGCTAGGGTGAGTCCATGACTCTCTCGGTAGCCATGATCACGGTCGACACGCTCGATCCAACCACGCTCGCCAATTGGTGGGCGACCAATCTCGGCGGCACGATCGTCGCGGAGAATGACGGATTCTTCGTCGTCGTCGCACTTCGCGACGGCGGGCCCGCGATCGGTTTTCAGAAAGTCGACGACCCGACGCCCGGCAAGAATCGCATCCACCTCGACCTCGCGTCGCCCGACTATCCGGCCATCGTCGACACTCTCGTCGCGAACGGAGCCACCAAGCTCGGCGACCGAGAGATCCCTGGTGGCGGGTTCGGGTGGACCACGCTGACCGATCCCGCGGGTAACGAGTTCTGCGTGTCAGGCGGTCACTGACTCATCCGCCACGGCCTGACCGCCGACTTCCTGATCGCCGGCCACCTGGTCTGCTGGGCGCTTCGTCACCGATACGGTTGCCGCGACCTGGTGCTCGCCGTCGTCGCCGGGAATGAGCATCCACAGCAGAAGTCGCTGCGGCTCCCGGACGCGCCGCAACGTGATCGGCGTGCCGGGGACGATCGGACGCAGGTACTCGATCACCAGCCGGTGCGGTCCGTCGATCAGGTCGAGGTGCTCGACGAGTTCGTCCTCGACGGCCTCGAGGTACGCGGCGTTGTTGAGGTGCTTGAACGGATCGAAGTCGGTGCTGCGCAACACGTGTTCGCGGTCGTCGGCCGACGCCCCCTCGGCGTCGGGAGCCTTCTCCGGGTTCATCGACTTCCAGCGGAGTCGGTGCTCGTCGGTCATCGACGACAACAGCTCGAACGCGTCGTCGGAGATTCGTGACGGCATCCCCTGGTCGTTGACGTTGATCCAGAACGCCTCGGTCTCGATCAATCCCGACTTGCGCGGTTCGGGGTTGAACCGGTTGGTCTCGTGCTCGGCGGTCAGCCGCACGCGCATGTTGGTCCACCGTGTCGAGAGCGACCCGCACCACCGCTGTGCTGTGACGGTCGCAGGCCACGAGATCGGCTCGATGACGTCGACGACGGTTCGCCGCACGATCCAGAACGGGTCTGAGTCGCCGAGATCGGTCGCTTCGATGTTGTCGTTGGCGATGTCCTGCAGGTACCGGGCGACGGCGTCAAGCCGCACGCGCATGTCCTGGTCGACGTCGCCGGTGCGTACGCGGTAGGTCGCCTCGAAGAAACGCGCACCCTCCTTGCGCTTGGGGAGGGCTGTGCCGGTGGCCTGGCTGTTGTCGCGGGTCAATAGATGTCCTCTGTTGGCGGTGTCGGCTGGCTCACACGCTGTGGTTACGATCGGGTAGCTCACGGACCGGTCGTTAAGATACAGTCACCACAAAACTAGAACACGTTCTACGTGTTGAACTTCGAGGACAGCGCCGATGGCCCATGTGATCACACGCCCCTGTTGTAACGATGCGAGCTGCGTCGCGGTGTGCCCGGTCAACTGTATCCACCCGACGCCCGACGAGCCCACCTTCTTCACCGCAGAGAGCCTCTACATCGACCCGGACACCTGCATCGACTGCGGGGCATGTATCGACGAATGCCCCGTCGAGGCGATCATCCCCGACGATCAGCTCGAGGAGCGCGACGAGCCTTACCTGCAGATCAACGCCGACTACTACAAGGACCACGACGTCGAAGGTGGTCTGGTTCCCCCGAAGAAGGCCCCCAAGCTGCCCGAAGGAGACGTCCGTGTCGCCATCGTCGGCGCCGGACCTGCCGCGTTCTATGCCGCGGAGGAACTGGTCCGCAAACCGCAGATCTCGGTCGACATGTTCGACCGTCTGCCGACGCCATACGGATTGGTGCGCGCGGGGGTCGCCCCCGACCACGCTGCAACCAAGGGTGTCGAGTCGACCTTCGCGGCGACCTCGGCCAAGCGCAATTTTCGCTACTTCCTCAACGTCGAGGTCGGCAAGCACATCAGCCACGACGAACTGACCGCCCGCTACAACGCGGTCATCTATGCCGTCGGGGCGCCGACCGACAAGCGGCTCGGCATCCCCGGCGAGGAGCTGTCCGGTTCGGTGTCGGCCACCGAATTCGTCGCCTGGTACAACGGCCACCCCGACTTCGCCGACCTCACCTTCGACCTGTCCGGGGAGCGCGCTGTCGTCGTCGGCAACGGCAACGTCGCGCTCGACGTCGCACGCATACTGGTGACCGATCCCGACGATCTCGCGAAGACCGACATCGCCGATCACGCCCTCGCCGCGTTGCGCGAGTCGAACATCCGCGAGGTTGTGCTCCTCGCGCGACGCGGAATCGCACAGGCCGCCTACACCAACAGCGAGTTCCTCGCGCTGGGTGAGGTCGACGGTGTGGACGTGATCATCGATCCGGCCGAGCTCACGCTCGACCCGGTGTCGGAGGCCGCACAATCCGACGATGAGTTGGATTCGACGATCGCGACCAAACTGCGGCTCGCGCAGGAATTCGCGGAACGCCCGACCACCGAAGGCAACAAGCGGATCGTCTTCCGCTTCATGACGTCACCGACCGAGCTGACCGGCGACGGAAAGGTCGAGGCACTGCACGCCGTGCGCAACGTCTATACCGAGGCCGGTGAGAACGTCGCGATCGTGCCAACCGACGACGGCTTCGACCTCGAGACCGGGCTCGTATTGCGTGCGATCGGCTATCGCGGAGTGCCCATCAACGACGTCCCGTTCGACGAGGTGCGCTGCGTGGTGCCCAACGTCGAGGGCAGGGTGCAGTCGAGCGTCGACGGCGAGATCGTCAGGGGTCTATACGTGACCGGATGGATCAAGCGCGGTGCGACCGGCGGCATTGGACGTAACCGACTGTGCGGGCAGGAGACCGCGGAATCGGTGATCGCCGACTTCGTCGCAGGCGTCCTGCCGCAGTCCTCTACCTCGGCCGATGACGTCGCCGACCTGGTGGCCGACCACGGCGCACATCGCATCGACCTCGCCGGATGGAAGAACATCGACGCCACCGAACGCAGCGCCGGCAAGTCGGCTGGGCGTCGTCGTGTGAAACTGGTGCATATCGGTGATCTCGAGTCGGCGTCCCGGGAGGCCGCAGAATCGCGATCGTGAGGGCGGTGTCGATTCGGCCTGTGTCGTCAGACCACTCGGTCGTCGATTGGCCGGCGAGTCGTGCAGCAGCATCGGGTCGTCGAAGGCCCGTGAATGGAGAGGTGGAACCACAAGGTGCGCGTGGCATTACTGTCGTATCGCAGCAAGCCGCATTGCGGTGGGCAAGGCGTCTATGTACGCCATCTCAGCAGGGAATTGGCGCTGTTGGGGCATCAGGTCGAGATTTTCTCGGGACAGCCGTATCCCGAGCTCGACCAGTCGGCGATAGACGCAGGCGTCACGCTCACCAAGGTTCCGAGCCTCGGTCTCTACGACGAACCCGACCCGTTCCGTACTCCGCGGCCCAGTGAGTTCCGCGACTGGATCGATGCCCTCGAAGTGGGCGCGATGTGGACGGCGAGCTTCGGCGAGCCGCTGACGTTCAGCCTTCGTGTCGCGCGGCTGCTCGCCGACCGTCGCGCCGACTTCGACATCGTGCACGACAACCAGTGCCTCGGCTACGGCCTGCTGCAGATCCAGAAGCAGGGCTATCCGTTGATCGCGACGATCCACCACCCGATCACGCGTGATCGTTCGTTGGCGGTCAAGGCGGCCAAGGGATGGCGCAAGGTCAGTGCGTGGCGGTGGCATTCGTTCCTGCGGATGCAGGGTCGAGTCTCGCGGCGCATTCCGGAGTTGTTGACGGTCTCGCGGAGCAGCGAGGTCGACATTCGGAAGGCCTTCGACATCGAGGCCGGTCGGATCACGACCATCCCGCTCGGTGTCGACACCGCGATCTTCCGTCCCGAGGCCGCGCAGGCGCGTGTGCCCGGGCGCGTGGTCTGCGTCGCCAGCGCCGACGCCCCTCTCAAGGGTGTGTCGTATCTGCTGGAGGCGATCGCGAAGCTGAGTGCTGAACGCGACGTCGAGCTCACGCTGGTGTCCAAGCTCGACCCCGACGGCCCGTCGGCGAAGATGATCGACGACCTCGCCATCTCGTCGCGAGTACGCCTGGTGTCCGGGCTCGCGGATTCGGAGATGGCGGAGCTGCTCGCGTCGGCTGAGGTTGCCTGCGTGCCGTCGCTGTACGAGGGATTCTCGCTGCCGGCCGTGGAGGCCATGAGCTGCGGCACGCCGCTCGTCGCCACGCACGCGGGCGCGATCCCCGAGGTCGTCGGCACCGACGGTCGGTCGGCTACGCTGGTGCCTCCACGCGATTCCGAGCGACTCGCGCAGGCCATCGGAGCTCTGCTCGACGACGAATCCGCCCGTGCCGCAATGGGTGTGGCCGCGCGTGAGCGGGTCGAAGATCGCTACAGCTGGGCTGCGGTCGCGGCGAAGACGGCGGCGCATTACGAGACGGTGCTCGCGCGGGTGGATCGTGAAGGCGTGAAAATGCTTGGGGTAACGATGGATTCGGAGAAGGGGAGTCATGCTCACAGTTGATTTCGACCGATTGGGTGTCGGGTCGCACACGAAGGTGATCGACATCGGTGCGGGGCAGGGCAGGCACTCGTTCGAGATGTTCCGTCGTGGTGCAGATGTCATCGCGTTCGACCAGTCCGAGAGCGACATGGCCGACGTGGCCGAGATGTTCGACGCGATGATGGCAGAGGGTCAGGTCCCCGCCGACGCCAAGGCGCGCGCGGAGGTCGGCGATGCTCTGCGTCTTCCCTACGCAGACAACAGCTTCGACGTCGTTCTGATGTCGGAGATTCTGGAGCACATCCCGTCCGACGAGGCCGCCATCGCCGAGATGGCACGCATTCTCAAGCCGGGCGGCATCGGTGCTGTGACGGTGCCGCGGTACTGGCCCGAGAAAGTGTGCTGGGCGCTTTCGGATGCCTACCACGAGGTCGAGGGTGGTCACGTCCGGATCTACAAGGCGTCGGAGCTGGCCGACAAACTGCGTTCGGCGGGCCTCGAGGTGACCGGAACCGACCACGCACACGCTCTACATGCCCCCTACTGGTGGCTCAAATGCGCTGTGGGCGTTGAGAACAACAAGAACCCGCTGGTACAGGCGTACCACAAGCTGTTGGTGTGGGACATGATGTCTGCGCCGGCTCTCACCCGCGTGGGTGAGCAGGTTCTCAACCCCGTGATCGGCAAGTCGGTCGCGTTGTACCTGCGAAAGCCGGAGAACGCAGCGTCGTGACCTCGACGTCGAGCGTCGTCGACCCATCCTCAGGTCGATGACCGCACAGGCGCACGTCGGTGCGCTCGCCATCGCCGGTGTGGTCACCGGTGAGCAGATGCGTGCCACCGGCGCCGCCATCGCCGCCATGCAGGAGGATTCCGGAGCGCTGCCGTGGTTCCCCGGCGGACGCACCGATCCCTGGGACCACATCGAATCGGCAATGGCATTGAGCGTCACCGGGTTTCATGCAGAAGCCGAGGCAGCGTACGCCTGGAGTCTGCACACGCAACGCGACGACGGATCGTGGCCGCTGCGCTTCGATTCGGGTGTTGTGACCGACCACGGCACCGACTCCAATTTCTGCGCCTACATCGCCGTCGGTGTGTGGCATCACTATCAGATCACCGGCGATGTCGTGTTCCTCGAACGCATGTGGCCGGTCGTCTGGTCGGCGATCAACCTCGTCCTGCGTTTCCAGCGTCCCGACGGCGCCTTCCGCTGGGCGGGCGACCACGCGACCGGCGCCATGTTCGACAAAGCGCTGATCACGGGGAATGCCAGCATCTTTCAGGCGCTCGACTGTGCCGTCCGCATCGCGACCGAGGTGGAGCAACCCGACGACGAGTGGGTGCGTGCACGTGCCGCGCTGCGCGACACATTTCGTTGTCGGCCAGAGGTTTTCGAGAAGCCGTCCGAGCATTCGATGGACTGGTACTACCCGGTGCTCGGCGGCGCGGTGCGCGGCCGTGCCGGTCAGGAGATGATCGCTCGACGCTGGGACGAGTTCGTCGTACCCGGTCTCGGCGCGCGGTGCGTCGACCACCGACCCTGGGTGACCGGTGCCGAAACCTGCGAATTGGCAATCGCACTCGACGCGCTGGGCGACACCGCGGACGCCGTGAAGCTCATCGCGTCGATCCAACACCTGCGCGACCCCGACGGCTCGTACTGGACCGGACTCGTCTTCGACGACGGCAAGCGCTGGCCGGTCGAGAAGAGTTGCTGGACGTCGGCGGCGGTTGTCCTCGCCGTCGACGCGGTCACGAGAAGCAGTGAGGCCAACGGGATCTTCCGCGAGGCCGGGGTGCTCTGAGCGCCGGTTCCCGGTGCCGGAGAAATTAGAACATGTTCTAGACAGGTGTCCAGTGGTCTGCCTATTCTTGCGGTATGGATTTCGGGATCGTTCAGTTCACCAGTGATCGTGGGCTCAAGCCGCAGGTGCTCGCGCCGCTCATCGAGGAGGCGGGGTTTGCCTCCTACTTCGTTCCCGAGCACGGTCACATCCCCACCCGACGCGACGCCGCGCACCCGCAGACCGGCGATTCGTCACTGCCCGACGACCGCTACATGCGCACCCTCGACCCGTGGACGACGCTGGCTGCCGCTGCCGCGGTCACCTCGCGTATCAAGCTCGCCACGGCCGTTGCATTGCCGGTGCAGTCCGATCCCATCACGCTCGCGAAAACGCTTGCCACACTTGACCACATCTCCGACGGCCGGCTGACGCTCGGCGTCGGTTTCGGATGGAACCTCGACGAGCTCGCCGATCACGGCGTTCCGTCGAAGCGTCGTCGAACGATGCTCCGGGAGTACCTCGAGGCGATGCGCGAGCTGTGGACGGCCGACGAGGCCGAATATCATGGCGAGTTCGTCGATTTCGGCACGAGCTGGGCGTGGCCCAAGCCTCCGCAGGGAGCGATCCCGACGCTCGTCGGCGCCGCAGGCAACGAGAAGAACTTCAAATGGATCGCGCGCAGCGCCGACGGATGGATCACGACGCCCGGCGAGGACGACATCGCCGGTTCCGTCGCACTGCTCCGACGGCTCTGGGCCGACGCCGGACGCTCCGGCGAACCGCAGATCGTCGTCCTGGACTTCAAGCCGATCCCCGAACGTCTCGAGGAGTTCCGCGACCTCGGCGTCACTACGGTGCTCTACGGACTGCCCGACGACAGCGTCGAACGTGCCACGGCCTACCTGGCCAAGCTGGCGGGCAAAGTAGGCCTCGCCCCCGCCGCGGCCCGCTGACCGGCCGCGCCGTCCGCTGATCGAGCCGCCCCGACCGCTGATCGAGCTTGTCGAGATCACTCGCCCCGCGGTGGGGTGGTCTCGACTCGGGTGCTCGCTGCGCTCGCGCCCGCTCGACCAGCGGTGAGACCCCGCTGATTGAGCTGCCTACCGCTGATCGAGCTTGTCGAGATCACCCGCTGATCGAGCCACCCACCGCTGATCGAGCTGCCCACCGCTGATCGAGCCGCCTACCGCTGATCGAGCTTGTCGAGATCACTCGCCCAACGGTGGGTGGTCTCGACTCGGGTGCTCGCTGCGCTCGCGCCCGCTCGACCAGCGGTGGGGGTTGCGCCCGCTCGCCCGGCGCTTGGTGGTCTCGACTTGGGTGCTCGCTGCGCTCGCGCCCGCTCGACCAGCGGTGGGTGTCGAGATCACTCTCAGCCGGCGGCGGGCCCGCGGTCGAGGGAGTGGTACTCGACGTTCGGCATGATGCCGAGGGCCGAGGAGATCCGGTTGGTGAAGTTGTACATCGCGGTCAACTCGACGACGTCCCAGATGTCGTCGGGACCCAAACCTGCGGCCGCGAGAGCGTCGACGTCGGAACGCTCGACGGTCGCGGGCTCGCTCGTCAGCTTCTCGACGAACACGCAGATGGCGCGCTGCCGTTCAGTGAGATCGGCGTGACGCCAGTTGAACGTGATCCGGTCGGCATTGGCTTCGTCGTGCAGCTCATGCCGTAACGCCTGACCATGCGACACCAGGCAGTACGTGCATCGGTTGATCCCCGACGCCACCACCGCGATCATCTCGCGATCTGCGCCCGAGAGCGTCTCCGACGGCTCGGTGACCTGACGAAAGTGGTTGAACCACGCGGAGAATCGCTCGGGGCGATGTGCATACGCCGTGAAGACGTTGGGCACGAAGCCGAGTTGCTCAGATGCCTTGCCGAAGAGTTTCTGTAGCTGCGGCGACAGCTCGTCGACCTCGGCGTCGGGGAAATATGATCCGCTGCTCACGGGACACGCTCCTGAAGGGGGTCATGACGGCCGGTCAGCGGCCGCGCGGTCACTCGATCACGCACGCGGCTGCGCGCGAAGCCCTGGCATCACGAAATTGAGGATGTACACCGCGACGGATCGCGGGTCGTCGGGGTCGATCGTGGTGCCGGGCACGGTGCCCAGGCTGATGAGGATGCGCGCGATCCACTCCGATGTCGTGTCGAGGTCGTGCCCCGCGTCGACCTCTCCGGTGCGGATCGCGGCCTCCACGTACGGCCTCCAGAAGTCTGCGAGGTCGGGGACGAGGCCCGCGACACCCGCACCCGCGCAGGCCGCGAACTCGTCGGGCTCGGCGGTGCGCAGGCGGAGAAGCAACGCGCCCGGGTCGTCGTAAGCTCCGCGGCCGATTCGCACGCCGGAGATGAGTTGTTCGGCGAAGCCGCTGATCGCGTCGAGCTCGCTGCGGGCGTTGGTCCAGAAGGCGTCGTTGAGTCGGACGATGGTTGCGCCGACCATGGTCTGCTTGTCGGGGAAGTGCCGGTACAGCCAGGCGCGGGAAACGCCCGCGACATCGGCGACCTGCTGCATGGTGGTGGCGCGGATTCCCTTGTCCGCCAACAAGCTTTCTGCGGCGTCGAGCATGCGGTCGGTGGCGGACGCCTCGACGGCGCGGGGCGATCCGGTGGTCTCTGCCTGCACGATGCCTCCCTGACTCATGTCAATTGGATGCGGCCGCTGCGTACGCCGGCGACGACACCGCCATCGACCAGGATATCGGTTCCGGTGATGAAGCCGGAGCGCACCGGGTCGAGGAGAAACTCGACGGCCGACGCGATGTCTTCGGCCGTGCCGAACCGGCCCGCGGCGCACTTGTCGATCATGGCCTGGTAACTCGAATGCGCGAACTCGGCGTTGAACTCACGCCATCCCATCTCCGTCGCGGTGACGCCGGGGCACACCGAGTTGATGCGCGCCCCGCGGTCACCCCAGATCGGCGCAGCGGACTGTACTCGAAAAACGTTGCCGCGCTTGCTGTATCCGTAGGCTAGACCGCAGGCGAACTCAGGTTGCACGTCGGGAAAGGCGAACATCGGTAACCCGGCCAACTCGCTGGCCGGAAGCGTCGAGAGTGCCGCGCCCTGTTCGGGGGTGACCGCGTCGGCGAAGATGTGTGCTGCGACGCTGGCGATGACGACGCCGGCGCCGCCGTCGGCGATGACCCGCCCGAACTCCTCTATGACGTATGCGGTGCCGACCAGATTGACCTCGACGATCCGCTCCGGAGTGGCCTGTGCCGGTGACACGCCCGCGGTGTGCACCAGGGAGGTGACCTCGCCGAGCGAGGCGGCTCGATCGGCGAGTGCGGCGACCTGATCGCGGTCGGCGACGTCGATCGCCTGCGCGGCGACGTCGAAGCCGCTGCGACGCAACGCGGACTCGACCTCCGTCAGGTGCTCGGCGTCGTAGTCGGCGATCAGGAGCGGCCGACCCGATCCGAGGCGACGCGCCACGGCCTCGCCCATTCCGCCAACGCCGATGACCGTCAGTACTGATGTCATGGTTTCTCCGCTCGATCGTCGGAATGCGCCGAGGCGCGGGCTCTGCGCCGAACTCTATCAACGAAAGTAGACATTTTTGCCAAAGTGTTCACCGAGTACGCAACTGAGGAGTAGACAGAATTATGAATCTGTCAACCAGACCACCTTGTCGACGCGATTTCCGTCGCTTCGTCATCACCGTCGCTTCGTCACCACTACCGAGAGGCAAATATGAGCGCACGTCCACCGCAGACGGCTGTGATCGGCGCGGGCATCAGCGGCCTGACCGCTAGCAAGATGCTGGCCGACTACGGCGTGCCGTTCGCCACGTTCGAGTCGTCGGATCGAGTAGGGGGCAACTGGGCCTTCGGCAACCCGAACGGCCACAGCAGCGCGTATCGGTCACTGCACATCGATACGTCCAAGCACCAGTTGTCTTTTCGTGATTTCCCGATGCCCGACGACTACCCCGACTTCCCGCACCACACCCTGATCAAGCAATACCTCGACGACTACACCGACGCCTTCGGCCTTCGCGAGAAGATCGAATTCGGCAACGGAATCACCCACGCGCAGCGCCTCGACGGCGGAGGCTGGGAACTCTCGACGCAGCGGGGCGAGACGCGCTACGCCGATCTTCTCGTCGTCGCCAACGGGCACCACTGGGATCCACGACTGCCCGACTTCCCCGGCGAATTCGCGGGTGTCGAGATGCACGCCCACTCCTACATCGATCCGCGTACGCCGCTCGACCTCTACGGCAAGCGCATCCTCGTCGTGGGGCTGGGTAACAGCGCTGCCGACATCGCGGTCGAACTATCCTCGCGCACACTTGAGAACACGGTCACCATCTCGACCCGCTCGAGTGCGTGGATCGTCCCGAAATACCTGGGCGGCAAGCCTGCCGACAAGTACTACCGCACCTCGCCACACATCCCGTTCGCCTGGCAACGCAAGATCGCCCAGGTCTTCCAGCCTCTCACCGCGGGCCGTCCCGAGAACTACGGACTCCCCGCGCCCAATCACAAGTTCTTCGAAGCGCATCCGACGCAATCGGTCGAGCTCCCGTTTCGTCTCGGCGCGGGCGACGTCACCGCGAAGGGCGACATTTCGCGTCTCGACGGCGACACCGTGCATTTCGTCGACGGGACGTCGGCCGACTTCGACGTGATCATCTATGCGACCGGCTACAACATCACGTTCCCGTTCTTCGATCCCGACTTCATCAGTGCCCCGGGCAATCAGATCGATCTCTACAAGCGAATGATCTACCCGGGTATCGACGACGCGTTGTTCGTCGGCTTCGCGCAGGCCACACCGACACTCTTCCCGTTCGTCGAATGCCAGGCGCGGCTCGTCGGCGCGTACGCCGTCGGCCAGTATCAGCCACCGCCCGTCGACGAGATGCGCAGGGTCATCGCTGAAGATCAGGAGTTCTACACCGGACACATGGTGCACAGCGCGCGGCACACCCAGCAGCTCGACTACTTCCTGTACGAACACGACATGCGCACCAAGGAATTACCCGCAGGTCGACGACGCGCCGCCGAACTCGGTGCACCGAGCTCGGCGGGTGTTGCAGAGCGTTCGACGCGCAGTGTCGAACCCGCGACGGAATCAGCCGAAACCGCAACAGAATTGGTGTCCACAAGCGACGGGGGAGCACGATGAGTCAGAACGTCAGAGAAGACGTCACCTTCGACAGCGACGGAACCGACTGCCACGCCTGGTTCTTCCCCGCCGCGGCACCCTCACCCTTCGCGACGGCCCACGGTGTTCCCGTCGTGGTGATGGCGCACGGTTTCGGCGGCACCAAGGATTCGGGACTCGAACCCTTCGCTCGACGCCTCGCCGATGCAGGGCTCGCGGTGTTCGCCTTCGACTACCGGGGTTTCGGTCTGTCGGGAGGCTCAGTCCGCCAACGGGTGTCGATGGCGGGTCAGATCGCCGACTACCATGCCGCAGCCGACGCCGCGGCACGTCAACCCGGTGTGGACGCAGGTCGCGTGGTGCTGTGGGGGCTGTCGCAGTCGGGTGGCCACGTCCTGTTGGCCGCCGCGGACCGCACCGACGTGGCCGCGGTGATCTCGGCGGTACCCATGGTCAGTGGCCTGGCCGCAGGGCGTCACCACCTCCCGCATGTCGGCGTGTTCTCGATGCTGCGACAGAGTATCGACGGTATCGCGAGCGCGGCGTCATCGAAAGTCGGTGGCGCGCCACATATGTTGCCGATCGTTGGTCGGCCGGGTCAGCAGGCGGCTCTCACCAGTTCCGGCTTCTACGAGAGCTACAAGGCTATCGCCGGACCGTCGTGGCTCAACGAGGTCGACGCGTCGGTGTCGCTCGAACTCGGCTCCTACCGGGCGGACAAGTACGTCGATCGGATCGACGCGCCGAAGCTCGTGCAGATCGCCGACTTCGATCGGGGGGCACCTCCGCACGCCGCCGCCAAAGCCGCGTTCAAGGCGCGTGCGGAGGTACGGCACTACCCGTGCGATCATTTCGGCATCTTCGCCGAGGTCGACCCGGTGACCTTCGAGCGCGTCGTCGAGCATCAGATTGCCTTCCTGACAAGGCATTTGGCTACTCCGGTCGATCTCCGCGAGCTCGACGCCGCGGTGAGCTAGGCCAGGCGGGCGCTGTTGGCGCCCTCGGTCGCCTCGATTGTCAGCTCGACGCCGAACGGATCACCCGTCTCGAGTAGCTCGAGCAGTGCGTCGTCGGAGGTGAGTGCGGCCACCCGGGCGTGGTCGTCGTGTGTTGTCGCGACGACCACGCCCACCGGCCCGCGCTTGCCATGATCGACGGTGTAGGTATCGAGAGTTGCTGAGCCCGTGAAGAACTCGGCGACGGGTAGCGGGGCCGTATCGTCGATGCGGGCCTGCAACGCGCGATCGGACCGAGGTGTCCAGGTGGTCGGCGTCGTCGAATAGACGCCGACGGACGTCTTGCTCATGATGCCGCCGTTGGCGACGACGAGGCCGAACGCGTCGGGTTGGCGTCGCAGTCGCTCGACGGTCTCGACGATCGCGTGGCTCGAGTAGTTGTGTCCCGGTCCGCCGAAGAAGGGCAGTCCACCGGTCACCGTAAGGCCGATCGGGGTGTCGACGTCGAATCCCAGTGCGTCGCAGACATTGAAGACAGGGATGGGAAAGCAACTGTAGAGGTCGATGGTGGCAAGATCGGCGACGCCGACCCCCGCCATCTCGAGCGCTCCGGACGTCGCAATGGCGGCCGCAGGGCTCGTGCCGATGTTGGGCCTGGCGAGCAGTGCGTGTTCACGAAGGTCGGTATGCCCGTGGAGGAACACCCATTTTTCGCGTGGTACTCCCATCTCCGTGGCGTTGGCTGCCGAGGTGAGAATGATGGCGGAGCCGACGTTCACCAGATCGCGTGCCACGACGAGGCGCGGATATGGCTGTGCGATAACGCGATTCGCGTCGGTGATCGTCGCCAACTCGTCCGCGCTGCGGATCACGGGCGATGCCGCAAAGGGATTGGCCGCCGCCACCTCGGTGAACGGAGCGAACAGGCGGCCCATCGCGCGTCGATGATCGTCGACGCTCACGCCGAGCCTGTTGCGTCGTGCATTCTCGGCGAGCGCATACGCGGCCGGCATCGACGTCAGCCGGTGTCGGACCATCGTCATGTCGATGAAGTCTTCGAAATGCGGTCCGCGATCGTCGAGTTGACTGTTGACCTCTTCACCGAAGTCGGGTTTGTCGTCGCGGTCGGCGAAGTGCCGAGCCGTCGATGTGGCCTCAGCGCCGACGACGAGCACGCAGTCGGCGCCGCCCTTCGCGATTTCCTCGGCATGCTCGATCACAAGGGACTGCGGCGACTGTCCGCCGACTACCTCGACGAGTACTCGCTCTGGCGTCAGGCCCACACGCCGCGCAACCGACCGCGGATAGTTGTTGGAGCGCCCCAGCGGACTGGGCACATGCGGCATGTTCTCCATCTCGCGAACAGCGGCGATCACGTCGATCGCTTCGGCCACGGCTGCGTCAACGCCGGTGTCGGCCAGGGCATTTCGAGTCGCGGCGGCACCGAGATCGATGCTCGACCACGCCTGGTAGTCGGGAGTGTCGATGCGGTCGCGCGACTGCCCGACGCCGATGATGACCGGCGTGGTGGGGTCGATGCGCATCAGCGCGGTAGCTTCTTCCCGACGACGCCGGTGTCGCGACGCAGCACGCGCAGCGAGCCCTCTACGCGCACCTCGGTGAACTGGCCCGTCGCGAGTGCCTGACAGTAGATCTCGTACGGCGGCCTTCCGCCGTCGGCGGGGTCGGGGAACACGTCGTGAATCAGCAGCGCGCCACCGATCCGAACCCACGGCGCCCAACCGTCGAGGTCGTTCTGCGCGGCCTCCATCGAATGACCGCCGTCGATGAACACGAAGTCGGCGGGCGAGCCCCAGATGCGTGAGGCGACGGTCGACGGTGCGAGCACTCCGATCACCGTCTGCTCCAGATCGGCGTCGAACATTGTGCGACGGAAGCGTGCCGAGGTGTCGAGGGTGCCGGTGTGCGGGTCGACGAGCGTCGTGTCGTGGTACTCCCAGCCGGGTTGGTGTTCTTCGGAACCGCGGTGGTGGTCGACGGTGACGATGGTTGCGCCGAGGGGTTCGGCTGCGGCGCCGAGGAACACCGTCGACTTTCCACAGTAGGTGCCGATCTCGATGCCGAGTTTCGTCGAATCCGGTTGGGAGAGATACTCTCCGGCGATCTCGAAGAGTGTCTGCGCCTCGTCGAGCGGCATGAAGCCGGGGGCGTCGTCTGCGACCTTGCGTCGGATGGCCGAGGGGGCTGACGTCGGCTGCGAGGCCGAGGGTGCACTCATGTCCCAGATCCTAACCGTGCGAGCGTTCGCTCCGCGTAGGGTTGGCTGCATGAAAGCACAGGTGCTCACCGCAGAGTCCGGACCAGACGGTTTGCAGTTGACCGAGGTCGACGATCCGACACCCGGCGCGGGCCAGGTCCTCGTCGACATCAAGTCGTGTGGCGTGTGTTTCCCCGACCTCCTGATGAGCCAGGGCAAATATCAGTTGAGGACGCCCGTGCCGTACACCCCGGGGACCGAGGTCGCAGGCGTGGTGCGCGAGGCGCCCGCGGACTCAGGATTCAGCGCGGGCGACCGCGTGCTGGTTGCGTCGATCGTCGGCGGGTTTGCCGAACAGGTCACCGCGGCGCCGGAACAGTTGCTGCGACTGCCCGACGAGCTCTCGTTCGACGAGGGCGCCGCGATGGGTATCAACTTCCAGACCGCGCTGTTCGCCTTGAAACTGCGCGCACAGACCGCGCCGGGCGAGATCGTCGGCGTTCTCGGCTCCGCCGGCGGCGTTGGCGTGGCGTCGATTCTGGTCGCCAAGGCGATGGGCGCGACGGTCGTCGCGATCGTGCATCGCACCGGGGCCGAGCAGATGCTGCGGGATCTGGGCGCCGACCACGTGGTGCAACTGTCCGACGGCTGGGGAGACCGGCTCAAGGAGTTCGCGCCCGAGGGTGTCGATGTCATGATCGATCCGGTCGGCGGCGACGTCTTCGACGAGGCGCTGCGCCAGGTGGCGCCCGACGGTCGGTATGTGGTGATCGGCTTCGCCGCGGGCGGCATCCCGACCGTCAAGCTCAACCGCGTGCTGTTCCGCAACATCGCCGTCGTCGGCGCCGCCTGGGGCGAGTACGTCCGCACCCATCCCGACGTGCCCGCGCTGCTGCACGACGAGCTGACCGAGATGATCGAGGCGGGACTCCGGCCGCCGGTGAACGTCCGCTACCCGCTTGCCGACCTCCCGCAGGCGTTGACGGATCTCGCCGAGGGGCGGATCCTGGGCAAAGCGGTCGTGCACGTCGCGGACTGAGGTTGCCCCGCTGGTCGAGCCTGGCCCGCGGGAGTGGTTTCGACTCGGGTGCTCGCTGCGCTCGCGCCCGCTCAACCAGCGGGAAGGCCAGGTCGAGTCTTGCCCACCGCTGGTCGAGCTGAACCCGCTGGTCGAGCTTGTCGAGACCACCGCTGGTCGAGTTTGTCCCGCGGGAGTGGTTTCGACTCGGGTGCTCGCTGCGCTCGCGCCCGCTCAACCAGCGGGAAGGCCTGGTCGGTCTTGCCCACCGCTGGTCGAGCTTGTCGAGACCACCAACCAGCGGGAGGCTGGTCGAGTCTTGCCCACCGCTGGTCGAGCTTGTCGAGACCACCAACCGAAGAGGAGTGCCCATGTGCCGCAACATCACCGAGCTGCGCGGGCTCGAGCCGCCCGCGACCGACGACGAGGTCGAGGCCGCCGCGCGGCAGTACGTCCGCAAAGTCAGCGGAATCCGGCACCCGTCGGCGGCGAACACCGAGGCGTTCGAGGCCGCGGTCGCGGCGGTGACGGCGGCGACCGAAACCCTGCTCGACTCGCTCCCGGAGCGTCGACAACCACCTAAAACAGTGCCGCCGCTACGGCGGCCCGAGGTGCAGGCCCGCATCGCGGCGTCGCAGTCGCGCTGAGCGCGCCGGTCATCTCACGCGCCGACGCCGAAGAGCGACGCCGCGTTGTCGTAGAACACCCGACGCAGCCAGTCGTCGCCGAGGTCGAGTCGCACCAGTGCGTCGAGCGCCTCGGTGTAGCGATAGGGGATATTCGGGTAGTCGCTGCCGAACAGGATCTTGTCGCCGAGATCGAGTAGGCGTGGCCGGAGCCCGACCGGGAACGGCGCACCTTCCTCGGAAAAGTCGGTGAACGACATCGTCGTGTCGAGCCGGACGTTCTCGTAGGTGTCGGCCAAATCGAGGAATGCCTCGTACTCCGGCGTGCCCATGTGCGCGACGATCAGCGGAAGCGACGGGAACTGTCGCAGCAGCGCAGCGATCGGTTCGGGTCCGGTGAAACGACCGGGCGTCGGCCCCGAACCGCAATGGATCACCACCGGCACCCCGACGTCGGCGATCTGCGCCCAGACGCTCGTGAGGCTCGGGTCGAGCGGGGAGTAGTCGCCGACCTGGATGTGCGACTTGAAGACTCGCGTTCCGCGCTCGATCGCCTTCGAGACGTACGACGCCGCGTCCGGCTCCGGATAGAACGTCGACGTGTGCAGGCAGTCGGGGTGGTGCGCGGCGAAATCGGCGCCCCAGCCGTTGAGCCACTCGGCCATGTCGGCTTTGTGTGGGTAGATCATCGACGTATAGACACGAACTCCGAAGGCCTGCAACGCCGAAACCCGCACGTCCTCGTCGGCGCGATAAGTGATCGGCCATTCCCGACCGATCATCGGCCCGACCGAATCGAAATACGCCCACACCTTGTCCATCACCCGACGCGGCATGAAGTGGGTGTGTACATCGATGATCCCGGGTAGTCCCAGGTCTCGCCAAAACTTTCGCACCTGCGCGGCTTCCGCAGCCGTGAACGGTGCCGGCGGCGTGTCGTGGTTGTGGGCGGCCGTGTCTGCTGTTCCGGTTTCTGGGTCGGTCACAAAATCACCGTACGCCGCGAGCGCCGTCGCGAACTACAGCTCGGGCACGTCCTTCGGAACGATGAAGAGTCCCTCGGCTTCGACGGTGATCCCGCGAGCGTCCGAAAGCGTGCCGCGCACTGTCTTCTTCCGGCCTGCTCGTTCGACGATCTCGGCCCGAGCGACCAACTGTCCCAACGGAGTCGGTCGCACGTAACGGAATTCGATCGTGCCGGTGTAACTCGCCTTGTTGTCGGCGGCAGCGGCTTCACCGAGGACCTGGTCGAGGACGAGTGCGCACACTCCGCCATGAACGTGCCCCGGTGGACCCTCGTAGGCGGCACCGAGGGTGAACTCGGCGCGTACGCCGCCTCCGTCGGGCGTCGAATGTACGGGCGGCGCGATCGCGTTGCGCATCCCCATCACTGCGTTGCCCCAGGCCATGCCGACCAGGTTGCTCGTGTAGCGCACGCCGTAGGCGCCGTCCATCTGTTGGGCACGCAGAGCGTCGACGACGCCCGAGACCGTGCGCTGGGCGTCGACGATCACCTCGTCGTCGACCTCGGTACGGATGACGGCGTCGACGAGGTCACGCACCGACGCGACCAGCGGCTCGAAAACCGCTCGGCGTCGGGCGATCTCGTCGTCGGAGATGTCTTCGAGCGTGAAGTCCACAGGCGGCTCTCTTCGGTCGGAAACGACACAGGATGGGGACGGTCGGGTCAGGGTGACAGTGGTCCGGGTCGGGCGTCGGCCAGCACTTCGTCCCGGTCGGCGGGGCTGATCACTCCGCGTGCGATCGCGTCGTCGGTCGATGCCTCATATGTGCGCAGATAGTCGGCGTGTGTCGGATAGCGCGTCGCGAGTTCGTCGTCGGGTAGCGGTGTGGTGGAGCCGAAGAGCACGCAGATGCGCGGTACATCGCCGGTGACGACGCCGCTGAGTACCTCGGTCGGCGCATCGACGCACGGTGTACGCACGCCCCCGAGGACGTTGCCGACGTCGTCGCGCGCATAACGGGGAGGAGTGGCGGTGACGTCGACGTCGAGCGGCGCGGAAGTCGGTGGCGGCGTTCCGTTCTCGATCCACTCGCGCAGATGCGCCACCGCTGCGCGCAGCACAAACACCTGCTGGCCACGGTTGACCGGCTGCGGGCATCCGAGGAGATCTTCGTACTCGCCGATCTGTACGAGATCCGCGTGCGACGTCCCGGCGACCTCCCACGCGCGGAAGACGTCCGTATCCGGTTGTCGCGCTTCAATATAGCGAAAATCGGTGAGTACATCGGTCTCCGTCTGCACGACGAACACAGGGGTTGTGGCGTCGGAGCGGATCGGATGCGGTGGGCCCGCGTAGGCGGGGGAGATGTCGATCGGCTTGCCCGGCTCGCCGAGCGGGAGTTGTCCGAGTGGGCGTGAGTGGATCAGTGCAGCATCGATCGCGCCGTGTTTCGGCGCGATCCGATTCACGTAGGTGGTCAACGCCATGGCCGATTGCGATTCGCCTGCCGCGATGACCCAGCGCACGTCGAGGCCGGCGAGGGGATGGCGTTCGGAGTCGTTGTCGCGCAGGGCTTGTGCGATCGACCCGAACATGTCGTAGCTGTACCCGTCGCCCGGATGATGCAGCCCCGCATAGCGTTCCGGGTCTTTTGCCTCCAGCGAATCACCCTGCACGCCGGCTGTTCCCGCGCCCGTCGTTTCGAGGTCGACGGAATCACGGCCACCCGCGATGCCCGTGTACTGCGCCGAGATGCCGACATACGCTGTTCCTGAGCGCACCAATTCCTGTGCGACGTAGGTGTATTCGGGTGCGGAGTCGGCGCCGCTGCTGACGTTGAACCATTCGACGACGACGTGACCGTTGAACCTGTCCTCGTCGGGGCGACGTACGAGAATACGTGTGGTGAACGGCGCAGGATCGACACCGTCGAGTTCACCGTCCGGCCTTTCGACGAAGCGTCGGGCAATCCCGCTGGCGGCGAACTCGAGTTCGGAATATCCATGCCCGGCGAGGTCGGGACCGGGGGACGCAGACATCACGCTGGTCTGTCCCGCCCCGCCGGTCAACTCACGGAAAGCGATCGTCGCAGTCATCCCTCGAGGCTAGCCCTGCTTACTCTGCGACTTGCGATACTTGCTGATCACCTGGCCGAACATCATGTTCATCTTGGTGCCCAGCGGCCAACCGACGTAGTAGCAGAGGAACAGCGCAATCTCTTCGAGCTGCTCGGGCGTCAGTTCCTCGTTGCCCAGCGCGGCGCCCGCCTGGATCTCGGCAACGTCGACCTGTCCGCTCGCGGCGAGAGCGCCAAGCAGGATGAGCCGTCGATCGCGGATACTCAGCGCCGGTCGTGACCAGACCTCGGCGAAGAGCTGATCGGCAGTGTGCGCGAAGTGCAGCCCGGGGCCGTCGGACATCTCCCACCCGTAGACCTGCGACATCAGATCCAGTCCGCGTTTGCGTTGCTCGGTCTGGGTGTCGGCGTCTGCGGTTGCGTCGTCGGTCATTTCTCTCCTTCGCTGTGTGGCACGCCGAGACCCGTGGCGAGATCGGCGAGTGCCTGTGTCCCCAAGGGCAATTCGACGTCGAGACTCTCGCCGAGGGTGAGTGCGAGCGAGAGATCCTTCTCTCCGAGCTCGCGGACGTGAGTGAAGACGCCGTACCAGAAGTCGTCGGGTTCGATCGGTGCCGTGGTGTCGCGCAGCATGATTGCACCCGCACCGCCGGTGATGGCGTCGGTGTGGCGGACCACCTTGCCCAGTTTGGCGACGTCGATGCCTGCCGCCTGTGCCAATCGTGACGCCTCTGCGGTCGCCGCGAACGAGATGAAGTGCAGCAGGTTGCGCGCGAGCTTCATCTTGGTGCCCGCACCCACGTCGTCTCCCGCGTGGACGAGCATGCCAGAGGTCAGCGCGAAGGGTTTCTTCAGGCGTACGTAGGCATCTCGCGGGCCGCCGACCATCACGGCGAGACGTCCTTGCTCAGCGCCGGGTGCACCACCGGAGATCGGGGCGTCGAGCAGCGTCACTTCACGTTCGGCGCAGACGGCGGCGAGGTCGACGGCCGTCTCGGGACCGATCGTCGAGTGGACCGTGAGGATGGTGCCGGGCGCCGCGCTTTCGAGCAGGCCCGTCACGACCGTGCGGACCTGCGCGTCGTCGCGCACACAGATGCCGATGATGTCCGACGACGCCGCGAGCTCCGACAACGACGCCGCCGCGCGTGCGCCCTGATCGACGACTTTGGCGACTGCGTCGGGAGCGAGATCGAAAACTGTCAGTCCGCCAGGCCATTTCGCCAACCGGCCAGCCATCGGGCCTCCGATGTTGCCGAGCCCGACATAGCCGAGACGGGACACCGTGTCGGGAGTCATGACCGGATGACCTGTCCGCCGTCGACGTTGAAGATCTGTCCGGTGACCCAACTGGCCTCGTCGGAGAGCAGGAACAAACACATGCCGACCAGATCTTCTGGTTGACCGAAACGCTTGAGCGGCAGACGGTTGACGATGTCGGCGACCATCTCCTTGGGCGTCGTCACGCGTGTTGCCTCGGTGTCGATCGGGCCGGGAGCGATCGCGTTGACGCGGATGTTCTGGCCACCGAGTTCGGTCGCCAACTGCTGCGTCAGACCGTTGATCCCGACCTTGGCGAGGCCGTAGAAGCCGCTGTAGAGCCATGCGGCGGTGGAGGATTGGTTGACGATGGCCCCGCCGTCGCGCATGTGTCCGTACACCGCGCGGGTGACGTTGAGCGCACCGTCGAGGTTGACGCTCATGAACTTCTTGTAGTAGTCCCACGGCACGGTGATGAGGAAGTCGAGCTTCATGCCGCCGTAGATTGCCGCGTTGTTGACCAGGCCGTCGATGGAGCCGTAGGCGTCGACGGTCGCGGCAGCGAGGGCCTGCGCGGAGTCGGGGTCGGAGACGTCGGTGTGGACGTACCGTCCGCCGATATCGGCGGCGACCTTCTCGCCTGCGTCGTCGTTGAGGTCGGCGATCACGACGTTTGCGCCCTCGGCGGCGAGGCCGCGGGCGTACGCCTCGCCGATGCCGCCCGCGGCTCCGGTGACGATGTAGGTGCGATCAGTGAATCGTGCGGAAGTCATTGTGCTGCTGTCTCCTTCGGGTTGGGGTGGGGGGTGGGTGGTCTCGACTCGGGTGCTCGCTGCGCTCGCGCCCGCTCGACCAGCGGTGGGACCCGCTGATCGAGCCAACTCCGCTGATCGAGCCAACTCCGCTGATCGAGCTGTTTCCCGCTGATCGAGCTTGTCGAGATCACGGTTGGGCCTGCGGTGGTGGTCTCGACTCGGGTGCTCGCTGCGCTCGCGCCCGCTCGACCAGCGGTGGGAGCCGCTGATCGAGTTGTTTCCGATGATCGAGCTTGTCGAGATCACGCTCGCGCTGGGGTGGGTGGTCTCGACTCGGGTGCTCGCTGCGCTCGCGCCCGCTCGACCAGCGTTCAGGGCCGAGATCACGTGGGCTCCGCGATGGCCTTGGTCTCGAGGTACTCCTCGAAGCCCGCGACGCCCATCTCGCGGCCGATGCCCGACTGTTTGTAGCCGCCGAACGGGACGTCGGCCGAGTACCAGATGCCGCCGTTGATCGACATCGTTCCGGTGCGGACGCCGTCGACGACCCTGTTGATGCGGCCGCGGTCGGTTCCCCAGACGGCCCCCGAGAGGCCATACGGGGAGTCGTTGGCGATGCGGATGGCGTCGTCGTCGCCGTCGTAGCCGAGGATGACGAGCACCGGGCCGAAGATCTCCTCCTGTGCCGTGCGTGACGAGTTGTCGAGGCCGGAGATCAGGGTCGGCGACACGAAGAAGCCCTTCTCCTTGTCGGCGGGCCGGGTGCCGCCGATCTCGATCGTGCCGCCTTCGGTCTTTGCGAGCTCGATGTACGACTCCACACGCTCGCGCTGCGTCGCCGAGATCACCGGGCCGCAGATCGTGCCGGGATCG
Source organism: Gordonia sp. 852002-10350_SCH5691597 (assembly GCF_001665715.1). NCBI lineage: Bacteria > Bacillati > Actinomycetota > Actinomycetes > Mycobacteriales > Gordoniaceae > Gordonia > Gordonia sp. 852002-10350_SCH5691597. Next base: position 15,727 of record NZ_LZMO01000300.1, on the reverse strand, counting down.
GTGGGGTCGGCCGCTGCGAACCCGGCAAGCGAGTCGCGCGCCAATGCTGTTGCCTCCGCGAGCTTCTCACTTGGGACGACGAGTCGGGTGGTGATCGCGCAGCCCTGACCCGCATGCGTCACGACGGCAAACGCGGCCATTGAGACCGCGGACGCAAGGTCGGCGTCGTCGAGCACAATGAATGCCGACTTGCCGCCCAGCTCGAGGAAGACCTTCTTGAGTGTTTCGGCCGCCGAGGCCATCACCTTCTTGCCGGTGGCCGTCGAGCCGGTGAACGAGACGATGTCGACGCGCGGATCGGTCGACAACTGTGCCCCGAGTGCGTGATCACTCGACGTCACGATGTTGACGACGCCCGGCGGAAAGTCAGTCTCTTCGGCGATCACCTTGCCGACCAGAGCAGCGCACCAGGGTGTATCAGGTGCCGGCTTCAGCACGACGGTGCAGCCCGCTGCCAGCGCCGGTCCGATCTTGGCGAAGTTGATCTGATGCGGGAAGTTCCACGGTGTGATTGCTCCGACGACGCCGACCGCCTCTTTTCGGATCTCGCGGGTGTTCCTGATTCCCATGGGCTTTGCCTCGCCGAGGTCGTGGGTCCACTCGTAGCTCTCCGCCAGATCGGCGAAGTATCCGAGGTCGCGGATCGGCCCCTCCAGCTGCGGTCCGTGAGTGAGGAACACCGGGCAACCGACCTCGGCGACGGTGAGCTCGCGCAGTTCGTCTGTGTGGGCGAGCAGTGAGTCGCGCAGTTGTCGCAGGCAGTGTGCGCGGAATGTGGCGTCGCGCGACCAGTTGGTCGTGTCGAAGGCGTGGCGGGCGGCGGCGATGGCCGAGTCCATATCGTCGAGGGTTGCGTCGGCCGCCTGGCCGATGACCTCCTCGGTTGCCGGATTCACGACGTCGAAGACGCCGCCGCTGCCGGGAATGAGCTTGCCGTCGATCAGTAGATCCGACGCTGATGCTGGACGAAGTGACATGAACTGGGCTCCAACGCTGACTGGGAAGACTATCTGGACAGGTGTCTGGACTCGAGTTCAAACCTAGTGTAGCGTCGGTCACATGTCCAGCCCCGTGTCGCAGGAATCCACGCGCCGCCGACTGACCGCACAGCAAGCCGAGACGGTTGCGCGGCTGACAGATGCCGCGGTCGATGTACTCAATTCAGACGGTTTTGACGGCCTGACGGTGAGGGTGGTCGCCAAGCGTGCAGGGGTCGCGCCCGCGACGGCGTACACCTACTTCTCGTCGAAGAGTCACCTTGTGGCAGAGGTCTTTTGGCGTCGGCTGGCCGAGGGAGTGCCAGAGGCCGACGCCTCGCTCTCGCGCGAGGATCGGGTTGCCGAGATCCTGCGCAACGTGTCGCTTGTGGTCGCGGGTGAGGGGCAACTCGGCGGCGCCGTCACGGTCGCACTGCTCGGTACCGACCCCGACGTCGAGCACCTGAGGTTGCGTATCGGTGGCTTCATACGGGCGCGACTCGCGCAGGCGCTCGAGGTCGACGTCGAACATCCCGGTCCGGTTGTCGACGCACTCGAGATGCTCTACGCGGGCGGTCTCGTCCACGCCGGCATGGGACATCTGACCTACGAACAGACGTCCGAGCGGCTCGTCGCCGCAGCACGCCTGATCCTGTCGGCGCAGCCCTAGGTGGGTAGCGCCAGGTGCGCGACCCCGCCCGAAGGCACGCCTTCGACATGCACATACCGTCAATGGAGGTTCATCGATGACCGAGACCGCAATGGTCGCGGGGATGCAGCAACAGATTCCTTTCGACCCCTATGCCTACGACTTCCACGAGGATCCGTACCCGACGTACGCGCGACTGCGCGATCAGGCGCCGGTGTATTACAACTCGGATCTGGATTTCTGGGCGCTCGCCGGTCACGACGATGTGCGAAACGCGTTCCGCGACAGTGTGAATCTGTCGAATGCGTGGGGCGTGTCGATGGACCCGTCGTCGTACGGACCCGACGCACACAAGTCGATGTCGTTTCTCGCCATGGACGATCCCAAGCACATGAGAATCCGCAAGCTCGTCTCGAAGGGCTTCACTCCGCGTCGGGTCAACGACCTCGCCGGTCGGATCACCGCACTGACACACCATCATTGGAGTTCGTGCCTCGATAAAGGCGAGTTCGATTACGTCGCCGACTTCGCCGGCCTGCTCCCGATGGACGTCGTATCGGAAATGCTCGGTGTGCCCGAATCCGACCGCGCGTATCTGCGGAAGCAGTCGGACCTGTTGCTGCACCGCGAGGAGGGTGTTCTCGACATCCCCGAGGCAGCCGTCTACGCCTACCTCGAACTGCACAAGTACTACTCCGCACTCATCGCCGAACGCCGTAGCAACCTCGGCGACGACCTCGTATCCGCACTCATCACCGCGGAAATCGACGACGACGAGACGGGCGAGAAGACCACACTGACCGAGGACGAGATCGTCGGATTCATGGTCCTCATGGTGGTCGCCGGCAACGAGACGACCACCAAACTGCTTGCCAACGCGCTGTATTGGGGCTGGCGCAATCCCGATGAGCTCGCCAAGGTGCTCGCCGATCCCGAAGTGGTGCCGCAGTGGACCGAAGAGACACTGCGCTACGACAATTCGACACAGATGGTGCTGCGCAGAGTGGCCGGAGACGTCACCTACGGTGAGCAGGTCATTCCGGAAGGTCACCGGGTACTACTCCTCGTCGGCTCGGCGAACCGCGACGAGAATGTATTCGACGACGCGTCGTCGTATCGCATCGGTCGCGACTGCAGCCAGGCATTGATGAGTTTCGGTATGGGAGCACACTTCTGCCTCGGCGCGCATCTCGCGCGGCTCGAGGCGAACATCGGTCTCGCCGAGGTGGTTCGGTCGATTCGCTCAGTCGACATCGACATCGCCAACGCAGAACGGGTGCACTCGGTGAACGTGCGCGGATTCGCGTCACTCCCGGTGAAGGTGACGGTGCGCTGATGGCATACATACCTCATCCGGAGCGTCGGCCCGTACTGGTTGCGGGAGCGTCGTCGGGAATCGGGGCCGCGACGGCCGAATACCTCGCCGCCGCAGGCTATCCCGTCGCACTGGCCGCCCGACGTGTCGACAAGCTACAGGAGCTCGCCGACAAGATCGCGGGTGCTGGAGGCGAGGCGGTCGCCGTCCCACTCGATGTGACCGACGACGCGTCGGTGCGCGACTGCGTCGCGAAAGCCCAAGCCGCGCTGGGGCCAATCGAGATCGCGGTTGCCGGAGCCGGCGACCTCGACGTCGGGCTCTCCTATGAGATGAGCGAAACGGATTTCGCGTCTCAGGTCGACATCCACCTCGTGGGTGCACATCGGCTCTACCGCGACATCGTCCCCGGGATGATCGACCGCGGTCGTGGCGATTTCGTGTTCATCGGGTCCGACGTCGCGGTGCGTCCACGACCATGGTCGTCGGCCTATGTCGCGGCGAAGACGGGCGTCGACGGCTTGGTTGCCACGGCGCAACTCGAACTCGAGGGCACGGGCGTCCGCGCCAGCATCGTCCGTCCGGGCCAGACCATCACCGGCATGGGTTTCAACCTCGCACCCGAGGTGATGGAGAAGATGCTCAACTCGTGGATCACCCACGGACTTGCCAGACACGGCAATTTCCTTGCACCAGAACATATTGCCCAGGCGATCTCGGCGATCGTCGCCATGCCACGCGGTGCGCACATGCGCGTCGTCGAGGTCGAGGCCGAGGGCGCCATCCCACGCGACAAGAGCGGTGGGGGAGCAGACATGACCGGAGACGAGACGACCGGAGGCACGAAATGAGCACACTGACGACGCCGAAACGAGTGTCCGGTGGCGACGGAGAGCACGGACACCTCGACGAACTGGCAGCCGACCCGATCGGACTGTTCTGGCGCGTGCGCGACGAGTGTGGAGACGTCGGGCAGTTCCAGCTCGCCGACCGGGAGGTGGTGCTGGTGTCGGGTGCCGCGGCCAACGAGGACTTCTTCCGCGCACCGGAGGAGGATCTCGATCAAGCTGCGGCATATCCCTTCATGACACCGGTTTTCGGTGAGGGAGTCGTCTTCGACGCGAGTCCGGAGGAGCGATCCAAGGCGATCCACAACGCCGCGCTCAAGGGGCCGCACATGAAGCAGCACGCGGTGACGATTCCCAATGAGGTCGAACGCATCATCGCCCGGTGGGGTGACGAAGGCGAGATCGACCTCCTCGAATTCTTCGGTGAACTGACGCTCTACACCTCGTCGGCGTGTCTGATCGGCCGCAAGTTTCGTGAACAACTCGACAAGCGGGTCTCCGAGTTGTTCCACGACCTCGAGAAGGGCACCGACCCGATCGCCTACGTCGACATGCACGCCGACATCGAGAGCTTCCGCAAGCGCGACTCCGCGCGGGCGGAGCTCGTCGACTTCATCCAGGGCATCATGAACGAGCGCATTGCGCGCCGCGATGACGGTTCCGATGAGGACAAGGATGATCGCGACCTGATGGACGTGCTCATCCAGGTGGGCTTCGACGCCGACACCATCACCGGGATGTTCATTTCGATGATGTTCGCGGGTCACCACACCACACAGGGCACAGCCGCTTGGACCCTGATCGAACTGCTGCGCAACCCCGACTACATGCAGCGCGTCTACGACGAACTCGACGAGATCTACGGCGACACACCGGCGGGCGAGCGACCGGAGTACACCTTCGCTCACACCAGGCAGATGCCGCAGCTCGAGAACGCACTCAAGGAGTCGCTTCGCCTGCACCCGCCGCTGATCATTCTGATGCGCCTGGTGCAGCAGGACTTTCAGGTCGACGATTTCGAAGTTCGTGCGGGGCAGACGATTGCGGTATCGCCCGCGGTATCGAATCGGTTGCCCGACGATTTTCCCGAGCCCGACGCCTTCGACCCCGACCGTTATGTGAAGCCGCGCCAGGAAGATCTCGCCAACCGCTGGACGTGGATACCCTTCGGTGCCGGTCGACACCGTTGCGTGGGGGCACAATTCGCGATCATGCAACTCAAGGCGATCTTCTCGGTGCTGTTTCAGAACTACGAGTTCGAGATGTCCCAGCCGTCGGATTCCTACCGCAACGACCACTCGAAGATGGTGGTGCAACTCGCACAGCCGTGCCGGGTGCGCTACCGCAGACGGCGGAAGTAGGAGGGCGATATGCGAATCGAGGTCGATCTCGACATCTGCCAGGGGCACGGCATGTGTCAGATGGAGGCACCGGACGTGTTCGAGGCCCAGGTCGATCATGTCGACATCCTCGAACCGCAGCCCGACGAGAGCAAACGCGCCGAGGTGGAGGCCGCCGTGCAGTACTGCCCCACCCAGGCCCTGCGGATCGTCGAAGACAGCAGGGCGTGAGAAGCGCAGCAGAGCTTGAGAACGCAGCGCAACCTGACAACACACACCGACCCGAGAACACAGAAGTGCCTGAAGAACAGCGAACGAGAGGTGACGGCATGGCATTCGATCGTGCAGAACTAGAGGAGATGAAGGAGCGGTGGCTCGAGGCGAACATCGTCGCCGAGCAGGCCGGTGACTGGAAGCCGCTGGCCGACTTCTACACCGAGGACGCCACATACGGCTGGAACTACGGTCCGGACAAGGACTTCATGGCCGTCGGCCGCGATGAGATCCGCGAGATCGCGCTCGGTCAGGAGATGGAGGGTCTCGAGGGGTGGACCTATCCGTATCAGGAATGGGTGATCGACGACCGCACCGGTTCGATGATCGGCCTGTGGAAGCAGGTGTACGAGCGCAAGCGTGACGACGGGACCCCGTACGCTCTCGAAGGTATTCAGGGAAGCTGGTTCAAGTACGGTGGCAACTTCCAATTCCGTTGGCAGCGTGACTTCTTCGACTACGGCAACGTGTCGGCACTGTTCATCGAACTGCTGAAAGACAATGCGATGAGCGACGGGATGCTCAAGCGGATCGAAAAGGCCACCGGCGACCAGCCCGGCTGGTATCCGTTCGGCAAGGCGCCCGTCGAGTTCTGGTGATTCACGAGATGCCCAGAGCCCGGACGTACTCGGATCTCACCGGTCGTCAACTCGCGACGATCGTGCCTGAACTACTGCTGTCGGGTCAGTTGATCGATCGCAGCGGGATGGCCCACCTCATCAGCGCTTTCGGCCGGGAGACGATGGCGCAGATAGCCATCGAGGAGTGGATGGCCGCGAGCCCCGTCTACACCCACCGCATGCGCGACGCGCTCGGCGTCGACGGCGACGGTGTGGCCGACATGTTCAAATGCCTGCAACTCGATATCGGGGCACCACCGCAGTTCATGGACTTCCGCTACGGGATCGATGACGAGTACCACGGCTCCTTCGTGCTCAATCACTGTGGGGCACTGATGGATGTAGAGCCGCTGGGGGACGACTACGTGACCGCGATGTGCCACGACATCGAGGACCCGACCTTCGACGCCACCGCCATCGCGACGAATCGGCGAGCGCGCATCAGACCCATTCACCGGCCGCCCCGCAGACCAACCGACCAACACCCGCACTGCGCATGGACCGTGACGATCGAACCCGACCGCGACGAGCTACCACTGCCGCCCGACGCCGAGGAGATGTTCACCAGACACGCGGCATCGGTCCAGTTGAGCACGATCGACACGACCGCGACGGACGGGCGCGTCGACTATCGCGGAGACCTGTGTGACGACCTCCAGTTCCGCGAATGGTCGCACACCGCACTCGTCCGGATCGCGGAAGAGGTTGCGCTGCAGCATCAGTTGCTCGCCCTCGGCTTCCTCGTGTCACTGCGACGCCATGCCGACAGCCCCGAACAGGTTGACGAGATCTATCGCAAACAGTTGATCGGTATCGCGGGCCTTGCGGCAGATCGACTGCGCAGCGCGTTGGCGCTCGCCCCCGACGCGCAGGGATTGGCCACCGTGATATCGCTGATCCCCGTACTCGGGCCCGTGCAGTACACCGGCGTGACGGCGCGAGTCGTCGAGGATGGCGTCGTGCTGGCTATTCCGCACAGCTCCGATGCACGATCCGACGGTGGTTGGCTCACACTGTTCGACGCCGAGCACGTCGAACCGTTGCAGGCGATCGCCACAGGTGTCGACGCGCACTGGAACGTCGAGACGGTCACCGACACCGGCGAAGCCCTCGAGGTCACGTTCGCGCTCACCGACGTCGAGAGGTCGGAGTCCGGCGAGGTCGCTATCGCACGATTCAGTTCCGGTGCCGCATGGGAGTTCGTCGATCGTGGGCGATCGCTACCCATCACGCCGATCGGCAGTCCGGTCTGATGGTCGCGCACTGCGCTGTCGAGATCTGATGGCGGCCGACGTCCCGATCGACGCGCACCTGTCCGGGCGCGTCGCGATCATCGCGGGGTCGACGCGGGGGATCGGTCTGAACGTCGCGTATGCCCTCGCCGGACACGGGGTCTCGCTCGTGGTCAATGGCCGTGACGCGAGGGCCGTCGACGACACGGTCGCCGAGATCACAGGCGGCGGTGGCTACGCGGTGGGCGTCTGCGGGTCGGCGAGCGACGAGGGCGTCGCCGAGAAAATGGTCATGACTGCGCTCGACACGTTCGGCGCACTCGACGTCGCCGTGAACTGTGCCGGAATAGCCGAACCCCCTGGGTCGACGGTCCTGACAATCACGCCCGCCGAATTCCGCGAGCAACTCGACGCACATCTGATGAGCGCCTTCTTCCTCACCCAGTCCGCTGCGAGGGTTTTCGTCGGACAGCGGTCGGGCTCGATCGTGTTGACAGGGTCGGCCGCGTCGTTGGGAACGTTCGGTGGGAGTGGCTATCCCGCGGCGAAGGGCGGGGTGAACGCTCTCGCGCTCGCCGCGTCGGGCGATCTGAAGAGTTCCGGGGTGCGCGTCAATGTCGTGATGCCCGGCGCGAAGTCGAGGCTGTCGTCGGGGCCGGACTACGTCAGACACATCGAAAGCCTGCATGCGAGAGGGATACTGGACGACTTCACCCGCGACGCGGCGCTCGCTCCCGCACCGCCCGAATACGTTGCCCAGCTCTACACATTCCTTGCGAGCGATGCCGCCGCCAGGATCACCGGCCAGATCTTCACGGCGTCGGGGGGTTTCATCGGTCGATACGATCCGCACCAACCGACGTTCGTGGCCTACCGCGACCATAAAGACACGGAGCCATACAGTTTGGCGGAGTTGGCAGGGCTGCTCTCAGAGTGAGTTGTCGAGAAGATCGGTATGGGGTTTGCACGTGATTGCGGCACAAACCCCATACCAAATCGGCATCTATGAGATCAGTTCGCGGAGCCGCCCAGCGGCGGTTCGGTCGCGGTGGGACCGTGCGTGTGCGGATCGTCGTGTGTCCTGCGTGGGCGACGCAGATACACCACGGCCGCGAGGACGAGAAGAAGGAGACCGACGATCCCCAGTGCGATCGGCGTCCAGAAGAACGTCGCGCGCAGAGTCTGACGCGCGTCCCTGGCGTCGTTGGCGAGCGCCGTCAGTGTGGCGTCGTCGAATCGTAGGTCGGCGTTGATCGCGTCGACCTTGAACGAATCATCCGCTGACCGTGCGTAATACGCGTGCGGAGTGGTGTGTGTGTCGACGGTGGTGCCGCTCGTCGGCTCGACCCACATGTCGCGGGTGTTGCTGTAGAAGAGCTTCATGGTGACCGGCTCCATTGCTCCGCCGGGGATGCCCCACTTGAATGCGGGCATGGTGATCTGGGTCTGTTGGTTGACGCCTTGCGTCTTTGTGGTGTCGACTGCGTTGACCTCACCGTGGAAGTGATAGGTCTTGACGCCGTTGACCTCTCGGGTGTCGTCGACGTACTTCATGGTGATCGGAGTGTGTCCGCGCAGTTCGTAGAGCGTGTGGTCGGACTTGTCCGTTCCGATGGGAAAGGTGAACAGTGTTCCGGCATAACTGGACTCGTTCGACGGTGTTGTCGCAGGCGCGGTGATCAGCGTCGGCTCCGGGTTCGAGGCGACCTCGTATGTCGTGCGGTCGATGGTGCCCGCCAACGTGTCGAGTCCGAACACCCCCGCTTGGCCTGGGACGTCGGACCGGCGACTGGTCACCGTTGTCGTGGTGGCCGCCGTGTCGTCGGTTGCGCCGGGCGAAGATTGGTTGCGCGTGATGATCTCGATCGGCACATCGGCGGTGGTGGCGACCGGCGTTGCCGTGGTGAACGACGCCCTGTCGATGAGTGTGCCCCGACCGGCCAGTACCGCGGTGCGGTCGAGATCGGTGGGGAACAGCGCGGTGTTGCTGCGGATGACGGTCGGCAGAAGTGCTGCGACGACGAGACAGACGACGCCGAGCAGGCCGAGGATCGCGGTCAGGAGAGTCCGCTTCTTACTCATGTGATTTCCTCATCTCGAGGTGGGCTGAGCCGGCGGATCACCGCAGAAGGCCCATGTGACTAACGAAGTGCAATGTGGCCGAGGTCACATTGAGCGAATAGTGTCATACAGGGCTCTATGAGGTGTGGTGAATAGATAAAAGACATAGATAGTTCTATGCGGTTGTGATCTCGCGGACGAGGTGAGGCCGTCCAATTCGCTAGTATTCGAAAGATGGTTGTCAGTGCCAAAGGGACGCGGCTGAACAAGCGGGGTATCGAGACCCGCAGGCAGGTGATCGACGCCGCGATCGACACGCTCGCCGCGGCCCGCGGTGGCGACCCGGTGAGCGCGAATCTCGTTGCGAGACAAGCGGGTGTCACCTGGGGGACAATGCAGCACCAATTCGGGGACGTCGACGGACTGTGGGCCGCGGTGCTCGACCACATCGTCGACGTCTGGCAGCCCGCACCCGATTCGCTCGACGCCACGATGTCGGCGCCCGAGCGGATCGAGATCATGGTCGAGCGGTTCTGGCGCGCACTCGCGGCAAGGGAAGGCCGCGCGGTGGAAAATCTGAGACAGATGCTTCCTGGCGATCCGTCGGCGCTCGAAAGTTCCTACCCCGCAACGGCGGCGGCTATGGCGGCTTGGGAGCAGCGGTGGGCGGCGGCGTATGCGCGTTTCTTCGACGGACTCGACGTCGACGAGACCAAATCGCAACGGGTGCAGTCATTTCTGCCGGGTGCCTTGCGAGGATTGTGGTCGGAGTCGAATCTGTCGACCTACACCGACGTCGAGGCGGGGCGTCGCGGACTCGTCGAGGCGATCGTCGCGTACCTGTGCTGAGTGTCGACGACACCTGGCGCTCAGCCCGACCGCTGAGAGGGTGTGTCGGTGCGGCGTCGGCGCTGCTCTGCCCGCTCGACCCAGTACCGTGCGCCTTCGGCAATCGCCTCGGTGACCGGCCTTGGCTGCCATCCGAGTTCGCGAACAGCTTTGTCGTGACTCATCTCTGGAATGCAGTGCATCAGTCGCACCGTACCGATGCGTAGCTTGCCCGGTGTATGGGTAAGTGTCGACTTCGCTGAACCGACCGCGCCGGCGGCATAGAGCGCGGCACGGCCCAGCACGGGTCTGGGTGCTGCACGGCCAGCGGTTGCGGCGGCGGTGCGGATGACTTCGCCGAGATCGATGGACCGTTCCGAGATGATGTAGCGTTCACCATCGCGTCCGCGCCCCGCGGCTAGGACGAGCGCATCTGCGGCGTCGTCGATACCGACTGATTCGCAACGCATTCCGCGCACGCCGAAGGGCAGTTTGCCGAGCGCGGCCCCCGCGACGAAGGACCCGTGCGGAGTGGGTACCGCATCTCCGGCGCCGTAGGTATTCGAGACACACATCGCAACAAGCGGTACAGCGTGCTCGCGTGCGTAGCCGAGCGCGAGTCGTTCCGCTGCGACCCGCGATCGCACATAGTCTGTTGCCCGGCGGTCCCAGTTGAACTCGGTGTCTTCGTCTGCGAGACCCGACTTCGGTATGCCGATCGTCGCCATTGTGCTGGTGAAGACAAAGCGGCGCAGCGGAATACGTGCAGCAACCTCCAGTACGGAGCGTAGAATCTCGACGTTGGTCTCGTACAACGGTGCGGGGTCAAGGAGCCACGCCCGCGTGTCAACGGCACAGTGGTAGACATCGGTACAGCCCGACATCGCGTCGGCGAGTGTGTCCGCGTGATTCAACTCACCGACGTGCCGGTCGACGTCGAGGTCGTCGATCGTGCGCGTATCGCTGGTGGGGCGCACCAGGATTCGTACGTCTTCGCCCGAGTCGACAAGTCGACGAGTCAGCGTTGAACCGAGGAATCCGCTCGCCCCGATCACCAGGCTGGTCATCTCAGGCGCTCCGGGGCGAGATCGGCCACTGCCGCAGCCGTACGCTCGAGCATCACGCTGAACATCGCGTCACCTCTCTTGGTGGGTTGTGCAGCCGCGGCGCCGAAGACGATGATCAGCGGAGCCTGGATGAGGTTGTCGATGTAGTCGCGCCAGCAGTCGTCGAAGGTGTAATCGAGGACGCTCGACGGTGCGCCGGGTGTCGACAGCGCAGCGCCCCATGCGCGCACCGCGTGGTGGTAGTCGGTGACAATACTTTTCTCATGCATCCTGCGGGCGTCTGGGGTGAGACTCGTCGCGAGCAGAAACGCTATGTCACGCATGGGGTTCCCGGTGGTGATCGTCTGCCAGTCGAGTATGGACAGCGAGCCGTCGTCACGAAACACGACGTTGTCGGCGCGAAGGTCGCCGTGGATGAGGGCGAAGTGCTCGGCAGGTGTCCGTATCCACGGGCCTGCGTCGCGGATCAACCAGTCGACGACGACCGACTGCGCGTCGCTCAATGCGAGACGCGCACGAAACACCTCGGCCATCGGGTCGAGCAGTGACTCCAACACGTCGCAATCGCTCGGCGTCGGGAGAGGGAAATCGTCGAGGAGTGTGGTGTCGTCCCACCGTGGGCCGTGCAGTCCCGCGGCCGCAACCGCGACCGCACGCACCTCTGCAGGACTGCACGCGGCGATCTGATCGCCTTGGCGGCCGTCGGCGATGTCTTCGAGGAGCAGCACGAACTCGCCCCCCGAATCGGAACTGACGGCAGCGAACATCGCGGGTGTCGGTACCCGGAAGGTCACGGTGAGTTCCCGGTAGAAGCGGACCTCGTTTCGAAAAGCGCCTGAGCCGAACTCGCGCTGGGCGGCAGGGCCGGTTGCGAGCTTGGCCACCATCGTGTCGGGAAGACGGCACGGGGTTGCGTGGCGCAGCGCAAGCCGATAAGAACTCGCCATCTGGCCGGTCCCGACGGGCGTTGCGTCGACTTCGACGACGTGTGCGTCGTCGAAGCCGCTTGCGCGGAGGAGATCGGTGAGCCAGTCAGGTGTGACATCGCTGATCTTCGTGGGTATTTCGGCGCGTGGTTGAGTGGTCACAAGCTGGCTCCTCGCGGTGTCATGGGCTCGGCTCCTCGCGGTGTCATCAGCCCCGGATTCGCGGGCAGATCGCGTACGGCAGGGGAGCGCTTCGCGCGGTACGCGTCGATCACCGGCGCCAGCTCAGTCGGAGTCGCGCCGTGCAGGATGACAGAGTCGACGCCGAGATCGAATTGCCTCGCCACCGCGGTGGCGCAGTCGGATGCCGAACCGACGGCGCTGTCGGCGACCCAGTGTTGCGGAATCGCCTGTGCGAGTTCGTCGAGTTGTTCGGCCGTTGCGGTGGCGTCGATGGGGCCGGTGGCCTCGGAGAAGGCAGACGTTGCGCGAACACGATCGAGATCGGCTGTGCTCCAGCGGTTCGCACGCATGAGTGCATCTGGGTAGCCCTGCAGGTAGGTCGCGAGACGGCCGTAGAGTCTGCGTTGGCGATCCTGGTCCGCGAGCTCGTCGCCGACGGTTGCCAGCACCGACCAGATCCGAATCATTTCCGGATCACGGCCCGCGCGGAGGGCTGAATCCCGCACGGTGGCAACCTCCTTCGACGTCGCCGCGTCGTCGAGGAAGGTGTGGAGGACGACGCCGTCCGCGATTCGTCCCGCCAGTTCCAGGGTTCTTTCACTCATGGTCACCAGCAGAATGGGCACGGGTGCGACGGCCACACCGAGATTCAGCAGTGGATACGAGCCCGCGGGGCCGTCGTGGCCGCCGATCATCTCACCGCGCCACAGTCGACGCAGCACGTCGCTGATGTCGGCCAACTGTGCACTGGTCACATCGTCGATCCCGAGGATCTGCCACTGTGCGGAGATACCCCTGCCCAAGCCGAGCGCGAACCGGTCGTTCGTCAGCTCCGCGAGGGTTGCCGTCATCGTGGCGGTGACGATGGGATGCCTGGTGTTGTGATTGGTTGCGGCAGTAGCGATTCCCATGCGGCTCGTCGCAGCACCGAGTGCTCCGCTGAGCACGGCTGCGTCTTTGATGTTGAACCGTTCGGACACGAATGCTGTGCCGAGACCGATGCGCTCGGCCAACTTCGCCTCGTCGACGAGGTCGGCGGGGCTGACCGGATGCCGTGAGAGTGCGTAGTAGCCGAGCTCGGGGAGCATCGATTCTCCCGAGTGCGACGATTTCACTGTGTGCATCGATTCCACCGCGTTCATCGGTGTCACCGTCGAGATGTCACACGCTCGCGGGCGACGCCGCGCGGTACTCGGTGCCGCGCGGTTCGCGTACCCAGAGGGTATCGTCGCCCGCGCTCACGCCCTCGTGTTTGAGCTGACGTTTGACGATCTTGTTTGTCGCCGTCGTCGGCAGGTCGTCGGCGATGCGGACGTACCGTGGCCATGCTTTCGGTGACAGATCTGGCTGCGCCGCAAGGAATTGCGCGAACTCGCCTGGGGTCAAGGAACTGTCGTCGGTGAGGATGACGGCCGCCATGACCGCGTCGCCAACCTGATCGTCGGGAACCGCGTAGACGGCGACCTGACTGATGTCGCGTAGGCGCAACAGGATTCGCTCGATGGGGCCTGCTGTCATGTTCTCGCCGTCGACACGCATCCAGTCGCCGGTGCGGCCGGCGAGGTAGAGCCAACCGTCGGCGTCCTTGTAGGCGAGGTCACCCGACCAGTACATGCCGTCGCGCAGCCTTTCCGACGTGGTCGCGGGGTCGTTGTAGTAGCCGGTGAACATGCCCGCGCCGAAGGTGTTGACGATCTCACCGATCGCGTCGTCGGCGTTGAGGAGTGCGCCGGTGTCGTCGAATTGTGCTGGTGGACACTCGGTCCCGGTTGCCGGGTTGTAGACGGCGACGCCGGGAAACCCCTTCCCGACGGAGCCGCGTGGAGTTCCTGGTTCGCGGGTGATGATGATCGCCAACTCGGTGGAGCCGAAGCCGTCCCAGACCTGGCAGTCGAAACGTCGTGCGAAGTCGTCGATGTCGCGGTCGGTGGCTTCGTTGCCGAATGCGGCGCGCAGTGTGTTGTCTGCGTCGTCGGGTTGCTCGGGAGTCGCGAGGATGTAGGCGAGAGGCTTGCCGACGTAGTTCATGTAGGTGACGCCGTAGCGCCGAACGTCGTCGAGGAATCGGGAAGCAGAGAATCTGGCGGGCACCATTGCCGCGCCGGAAACGGCTGCGACGCAATACCCTCCGAGGAGCGCCGCGGAGTGGAAGAGCGGCATCGAGAGATAGCAGATGTCGTCGGAGGTGATGCCGAAGCGTTCGGCAAGGGGCGGCCCGGCGAACGGAACGAGCATGTGCGCCAACTGAACCGGCTTCGGGTTGCCGCTCGTGCCCGAGGTGAAGATCAGCATGAAGGGGTCGGTAGCGTTCGGTACCGAGTGCGGGGTCAGCTCCTCCGCGTCGGCGAGAAGCCGGGGCCACTCGGCGGACGATGTGTCGATGACCTCGACTCCGGGAAGCTCGAGGCCGTCGAGGAGTGGAAGGTGCTCGGCGTCGGTGAGCAGGATCTGGCAGTCGCCGCGCACGATGTCGTTGGCGAGAGCCTCGCCGCGTCGAGTGTTGTTGATCCCGACCGTCACGTACCCGCCGAGCGCGCCTGCGTCGAGCGCGATGAGCATCGCGGGACTGTTGTCGAGCAGGACGCCGATGTGCATCGGGCGCTTGGTGTCGGCGCGGCCGAGGACGGTGGCCGCGGTGCGCCGCGCGTCGTCGAGGTATTCGCGCCATGTCCAGCGACTGTCGTCGTACAGGATCGCGAGGGAGTCGTCGTTGTCACGGTCGATCAGGAGTTCAGTCACGGTCTGCGCCATGCGCCAAATCTAGAACCCGTTCTACGACGAGGTGTACAGATTCGAGAAATTGTCTACTAGTGCGTGGCGACGCCGCTCGACGTGGCGTTCAGCGAGAGATGGTGCCGCTTCCGGGACTCAGGGTGAACGTCGCGCCACCGCGTCCGACGACGCTCGTGGTGAACGAGATCGGTCCCGGCCCGGTCTGCAGTGCGGGGCTGAGCGCGGGCTTGCCCTCCTTGCATGCCGGGAACGTGGTGGTCCCGGACTTCTTGGTGGCGGTGTTGTGCCACTCGAACCCGACGACCGCCGAGCGCAGCGCCGCGGCGCAGGCGTTGCCCGGCATCGGCTCGAGCCACACGCGCAGTGTGTTCGGGTCGGGCGACGCCGCCGCGATCGGAGCGACGAACGCAGCAAAGGGGATATCGCCGCTGGTCGCGATGCCCGCATTCGGAGTCTGCGAGATCGACGACGCAGGGATCTGCGGGTCGGCGGCCGGCGCGGCGTGCGCGGACCCGGCCGTCGCCAGGAGCGTCGACGTGGCCGTCAGTCCGGTAGCAGCCGCGAGCGCAGCGCGCTGAAGTGTTCGTCCCATTGGTATCACCAGCCCCTTCTGTCACAGTTGGGGTTCACGGTACCAGCGTGGGCGTGGGCGCGCTCGGTCGCTGGGGTGGGGGT
>NZ_LZMO01000299.1:0-23539 GCF_001665715.1 Gordonia sp. 852002-10350_SCH5691597 | reverse complement strand
CCACAAGTACGTTCCCACCCATCCACGCGAAGACCTCGTGGCGTCGTTGATGGTCGATGCGCTCAGCGAAGCGCACGCCCCCGGCTCTCGGCACGCGGCCCTCGTCAGCTTTGTCGGTCGAGTAGGCGCCGACGAAGCCGCCGCGCTGCGTCGTGCGCTTCGCTGAGCGCATCGACCATCAACGACGCCACGAGGTCTTCGCGTGGATGGGTGGGAACGTACTTGTGGGCTCTGTCCTCGCGGATCTGCGTGACCAGGTTCTTCTTCGCCAGACGCTGCAGCACGGTCATCACCGTGGTGTAGGCCAGCGAGCGGTCGCGGGATAGATCCGCGTGGACCTGGCGAACCGTCTGAGGCGTGGGACTCTTCCAAAGGGAGTCCATCACCGCACGCTCCAGATCGCCCAATCCGTTCATCTTTCGCATTTTACTGCCGTTTCCTCTACTTGCTCGACGCCGGGGCCAACTTGTCCCGCGGGGTGCCTTGACAATGTTGGTAAGGCTAGCCTACGTTAATCAGAACGTCGGACCGCGCGAGAGTCCTGAGGGCTGCAGAGACCCCCGGTCCACGTCGCGGTAAGCCCCACATCCCCAACGGGATGTGGGGCTTACTGGTTCCCGGGGATGTCCACAGGGCCAGCGATGCTCGGCCACGTGAGTCGTGACACTCTTGTTCGCATGACTGTTGACGACACGGACAATTTTTCGAAGTTCGCGGGCAAGGGTCTCGACGCCCTGCTCGGCCTGCAGATCACCGACATCGACGACGACGGCGCGGTCACCGCGACCTTGGAGATCGATTCGCGACATCACCAGCCGTTCGGCATCGTGCACGGCGGTATCTACTGCGCGATCGCCGAAAGCGTTGCCAGCACCAGTGGCTTCGTGTGGCTGTCCAAGCAGAGGCCGGGTCAGACCGCGGTCGGCGTCAACAACAACACCGACTTCCTCCGTTCGGTCAGCAGTGGCGTCGTCACCGCAAAGTCGTCGCCCATTCACCGCGGACGCCGGCAGCAGCTATGGCGTGTCGAGATGTCCGACGACGCAGGTCGCCTGCTTGCCACGTCGCAGGTGCGTCTCCAGAACATCGACATGCCTGCGGGCGCGTGACCTCGCGGCACACGTTGGGCGCCGACGTTCGGCGCTCGGTCGAAGAGCTGCTCGCGCCGGTCGACGACGATCTCGCGGCGCACTACCCCGGCGATCGGACTGATCCGCAGCCGGTGCACACCGTCTACGTGAGCGCGGCAGACGTCGACGAACAGACGCCGCAATCGTGGGGTGACGAGGCGCTCCGGATCGCCGACGCTGCGTCGGGTGTCCTCGGCGAACTCGCGGACGACGACGTGGTCGGAATCGCGCTCGAGCGGTTACGAACCAACCCGATCGAGGATCTGCGGATCGATCTCGAAGACGGTTACGGATGGCGTCCTGACGCCACCGAGGATGCCGACGCCCGCCGGGCAGGCGAGACCCTCGCCGCCTGGACTCGCCAACGACCCCACGCACCTCGATCCGCGGGTGTGCGGGCCAAGGGACTCGGAGCGGTCGAGCGCAGCCGCGGTCTGCGCACGCTCGAACTGGTCCTCGACGCCGCGGGCGGTATCCCCGACGGTTTCGTGTTCACGGTGCCGAAGCTGCGCGACGTGCGGCAGGTCGACGCCGTGAATCTGCTGTGCGCCGAGTTCGAGCGCGTCCACGGCGTGCCCGTCGGCTCGTTGCGATACGAACTGCAAATCGAGATCCCGCAGGCGATCCTTGGCCCGGACGGGAGCGCAACGGTTGCCGAAGCGGTGCATCGGGGTGCCCCGCGGCTGAGTGGCCTGCACTACGGCACCTACGACTACAGCGCAGCATGCGGAATCGTCTCGGCTCAGCAGTCGCTTGCGCACCCGGTCGCCGATCACGCCAAGAACGTCATGCAGGCCGCGGCGGCGCAGACCGGCGTCTGGCTCAGTGACGGCTCGACGCAGGTCATGCCGACCGGCGACGACGCCCAGGTCGCGGCCGCGTTGCGGCGTCACCACTCGCTGGTGCTGCGCTCGCTCGAGCGCGGCTACTACCAGGGATGGGATATGCATCCGGGGCATCTGATCACCCGATGGGCCGCGGTCACCGGGTTCTACCGGTCGGCGATGCCGACCGCGGTGACCCGACTGCAGAGCTATTTCGAGCGACGAGGCGGCGACGTCGTCGACGAACCGGCCACCGCGATGTCGTTGGCGCTGGTCGTCGGCCGAGGGTTGGCGGCAGGTGCGTTCACCGAAGACGAGGTCACCGCGATCGCTCCGCAGTGCACCGTGACCCGCCTCGCGCAGTTGCGCGCCACCGGCGGTGCACTCGTCGACGAGTGACGGCGCTTCGACGCGCCGCCGCGCAGCGCGCGTGGCAGTATGACCACACCAGCAGTGGGGTGTGTCGACCCCGGATCGTCGTGAAGAGGGGTTCAGGTGCGGCTGTCGCCACATGAACAAGAACGGTTGCTCATCTCCTACGCCGCGGAACTGGCCCGGCGCAGGCAGGGCAGGGGCGTGAAGCTGAATCATCCCGAGGCCGTCGCGTTGATCACCGATCACGTGCTCGAGGGTGCGCGGGACGGACGCAGCGTCGCCGAACTCATGGCATCTGGGCGTGAGGTACTCGCTCGCGACGACGTGATGGACGGTGTGCCCGAGATGCTGCACGACGTTCAGGTGGAGGCGACGTTCCCGGACGGGACGAAGCTCGTCACCGTGCATCATCCGATCGGGTGATCCTGATGAACCACCGCGCGCCCGCGACGCTGACGAGCACGGCGATGCCCCAGCGCAGAGCATCGATGCCCCAGCGCAGAGCATCGCAGAAGCGCACGACGACAACGTTTTCCGAGTTCGTGATGCCGTGTCTCGGCGTGTCGGCGACACCCGCGCGGCTGCCAGAACGAGAGGTGCCATGTCCGACAACAATCCCGCGGTGATCCCCGGCGAGGTGATCGCCGCACCGGGAACCATCGAGCTCAACGCAGGAGCCGACCCCGTGACGTTGACCGTCGTGAACTCGGGTGATCGACCCGTCCAGGTCGGGAGTCACGTGCACTTCCCCCAAGCCAATTCGGCGCTCGATTTCGACAGAGCCGCCGCGCGTGGCCGTCGACTCGACATCGCCGCCGGCACCGCGGTGCGATTCGAACCCGGCATCGAGATGACCGTGACACTCGTACCGCTCGGCGGAACCCGTGAGGTGTACGGGATTTCGCTGGACGCGCCTGGAAAGGTTGACTGACATGGCAATTCTGGGACGCGACCGTTACGCACAGCTGTTCGGTCCGACGACCGGCGATCGAATTCGCCTCGCCGACACCGACTTGCTCATCGAGGTGACCGACGATCGTTCCGGCGGACCGGGTCTCGCGGGCGACGAAGCGGTTTTCGGCGGTGGCAAGGTGATTCGTGAGTCGATGGGACAGAGTCGCGCCACGCGCGCCGACGGCGCTCCCGACACCGTCATCACCGGTGTGGTCGTCCTCGATCACTGGGGAATCATCAAGGCGGACGTCGGTATTCGCGACGGCCGGATCGTCGCGCTGGGCAAGGCGGGTAACCCCGACACCATGGACGGTGTCCATCCCGATCTGGTTATCGGCGCCTCCACCGAGATCATCGCGGGCAACGGCAAGATCCTCACCGCGGGCGCCATCGACTGCCACGTCCACTTCATCTGCCCGCAGATCATGGACGAGGCGCTCGGCAACGGCATCACCACGCTGATCGGCGGCGGCACCGGTCCGGCGGAGGGGAGTAAGGCGACCACGGTGTCGCCCGGTTCGTGGCACCTCGCGTCGATGCTCGCCGCCACCGACGGCTGGCCGATGAACATCGCGCTGCTCGGCAAGGGCAACACCGTGAGTGCCGAGGCGATGCACGAACAGATCCGGGCGGGTGCGTCGGGCTTCAAACTGCACGAGGACTGGGGGAGTACCCCCGCCGCGATCGACGCGTGCCTGCGCGTCGCCGACGAGACCGGGGTGCAGGTCGCCCTGCACTCGGACACCCTCAACGAGGCGGGCTTCGTCGAGTCGACGCTCGGTGCGATCGCCGGACGCAGCATTCACGCGTATCACACCGAAGGCGCCGGAGGCGGGCACGCACCCGACATCATCACTGTCGCATCGGTTCCGAATGTGCTTCCGAGTTCGACGAATCCGACGCGCCCGCACACCGTCAACACACTCGACGAGCACCTCGACATGTTGATGGTCTGCCACCACCTCAATCCGACGGTGCCCGAGGATCTCGCGTTCGCCGAGAGTCGTATCCGACCGTCGACGATCGCCGCGGAGGACCTGCTCCACGACCTCGGGGCGATCTCGATGATCGGTTCGGATTCGCAGGCGATGGGTCGCATCGGTGAGGTGGTGTTGCGTACCTGGCAGACCGCGCATGTGATGAAACGCAAACGCGGATCACTGCCGGGCGACGGCGCAGCCGACAACAATCGCGCGCAGCGCTACATCGCCAAGTACACGATCTGCCCGGCCGTCGCGCACGGATTCGATTCCGAGATCGGGTCGGTGGAGACGGGTAAGCTCGCCGACCTCGTGCTCTGGGATCCCGCATTCTTCGGTGTCCGACCGGATCTCGTCATCAAGGGTGGCGCGATCGCGTGGGCACAGATGGGCGACGCGAACGCGTCCATCCCCACACCGCAGCCGGTACTACCGCGTCCGATGTTCGGGGCGAGCGCACCGTTGGCTGCCGCGACGTCGATCAGTTTCGTCGCACCGGGCTGCGATCCCGACCTCGCCGAGCGAATCGGTGTGCGACGCAAACTCGTTCCGGTCACCGACACGCGCGGAATCGGAAAAGCCGACATGACCAACAACGACGCGCGGCCGGAGATCACCGTCGATCCGGACACGTTCACCGTCACCGTCGACGGCGAGGTGTGGGATGCGCCGCCCGTCACCGAACTGCCCATGGCACAACGCTATTTCCTGTTCTGAGTTGTTCATGCTCCCGCTCCGATCTCGAAAACCACACCATGACCCCACCTGACCAACCATCGCGCTACGCGGGCGCGCCGCTGGCAATGATGTTGTCGCTGGCCGATTCTCGGCTACCCGTCGGCGGGCACGTGCACTCGGGGGGTGTCGAACAGGCCATCGCCGACGGTTTCATCCGTGGGGTCAGCGATCTCGCGTCCTTCCTCCATCGCCGTGTCACCACGAGCGGTCTGGTTGCTGCGTCCATCGCGGCGGCGGTCGCCGACGGCGGCCTCGACGTCGAGCGTGCGCTGCAGGAAACGGACGCACGCACGCCGTCGGCGGCCGCTCGCAAAGCGTCGATTGCTCAGGGCCGAGGAATGCTCCGATTGGCCAAACGCATGTGGCCGGAACGGGATTGGTCCTCGCACACGCCGACGACGCATCTGCCGGTCATCAGTGGCGCGGTGGGTGCGGCAAGCGCCTTGTCGGGATTTCACACCGCCCTTGTGCTCGTGTACACGACGATGAGCGGTTCGGCGACCGCGGGCCAGCGACTCCTCGCACTCGACCCCGCCGACGTGGCGCTCATGATCGCCGACCTCGGTCCCGAGTGTGAACGTGTCGCGGCGTCGGCGGCGGTGGGTCTCGCCGATCTGTCCGATCCGGTTCTCGACGTGTTCGCCGAACGCCATGAGCGACAACCGATGCCACTCTTCATGTCCTGACGTTGTCTTTCGATTCGCTCAACTCACGTAGTCCAACCCGCACTGTCCACAGTCACCGAAAGGATCACCATGCCACCGCATCTCATCGACGGAGAGCCGCACAGCCACGATCACGATCGTCCGCGACGCCACCGCGAGCCGGGCGAGGCGTTGCGGATCGGCGTCGGCGGGCCGGTCGGCTCGGGCAAGACGGCTCTGGTTGCCGCGCTGTGCCGTCAGCTTCGTGAGGAACTCTCCGTCGCGGTCCTGACCAACGACATCTACACCACCGAGGACGCAGACTTCTTGCGGCGCAACGCCGTTCTGCCCGACGAGCGCATCACCGCTGTGCAGACGGGTGGTTGTCCGCACACCGCGATCCGCGACGACATCACGGCGAATCTCGACGCGATCGACGACCTGGTCGCAGCGAATCCACCGCTCGATCTGATTCTGGTCGAATCCGGTGGCGACAACCTCACCGCAACCTTCTCGACCGGCCTGATCGACGTGCAGATCTTCGTGATCGACGTCGCCGGTGGCGACAAGGTGCCCCGCAAGGGCGGACCGGGCGTCACTTTCTCGGATCTGTTGGTGATCAATAAGACCGACCTCGCCGAGCGGGTCAATGCCGATCTCGACGTCATGCGTCGCGACGCCGCCAAGGTTCGCGACGACCGACCGACCGCGATGATCTCGTTGACCGACGACCCGGCGGCCACCGATGTGTTGGCGTGGGTTCGCACGCAACTCGCGGCCCCCGTGGCGACGGGGTAATGCGTACCAGAGTCGAGATCGTCGTCGAGCCCGGTCGGCGCTTCCGACACCGGGCATCCGGTGGACTGGCTGTGCGCCAAACGGGTTCGCAGGCAGCGCATCTCATCGGAACGGCGGCAACTCCGCTCGGCGGTGACGACATCGAGGTGCGCGTCATCGTCGAAGCGGGCGCCCACCTCGACCTCGGCAGTGTTGCCGCGACCATCGCGCTGCCGTCGACGCGGCGTGTCGATTCGACGATGTCGTGGCACATCGAACTCGGGCCAGGTGCCCGGTTGCACCTGCATCCAGAGCCGACCGTCGTCGCGGCCGGTGCTGATCATCGGTCGGAGATCGTGGTCGGAATGGCCGACGACGCGATCCTCACCCTCGCCGAAGACGTGCAGATCGGACGTTCTGCGGAATTCGGCGACAAGGACGCCGCCGGGCGCTGGGAGGGCGGACTGCACGTCGATGTCGGTGACGCCCCCGCGCTGCGACACCGGGTCGCGCTAGGTGTCGGCTCCAGCGCCCATCGGACCGGCCTTCGCGCGGCCAGCAGCGTCTTCCGTTACCCGGATACGCGCGATGATCAGGTCGACGGAGAGGCTTTCGCCGCCCGCCTGAGCCTGGCATCGGGCGGGTCGCTCGCTACCGCACTCGGAGAGAATGTCGCACAGACACGGCGCCTCGTCGACGAGATGGAACTCGCGACGATGGCGCCGTGACCTGAACCAGAAGTCGAGCCGGCGGTCAGCTCGCCTTGGTATCGGTTTTCTTCGCGACCTCGGCGTCGGCCTCCGATTTCTTCGCGTCGGCACCGACCGATTCGCCCTCCACCTCGTAGATGGGCTTGTTCTCGAGTTCGGAGAGATGCCCGATGGCGGTGCGGGCGTAGACCTGCTGCTCGGTCACCGCGAGCTGTGTGCGACCGCGGGTGCTGAACGCGAAGAACCAATTGATCAGCGTGTTGAGGCGGTTACGGAAGCCGACCAGATAGACCAGGTGCAGCGCCAACCAGCCGACCCATGCGAAGTAGCCTTCGGTCTCGAACCGCTTGTCGGTACCCGGAATCGGAACCGACATCACCGCGGAGAAGCGCGAGACCGTCGCCATCGAACCCTTGTCGTGGTACGAGAACGGCTTGCGCTGTTGCGGGGTCTGACCCTTGAGCTCGTTCTTGATGCAGTCGGCCGCGTACCGACCACCCTGGATCGCGCCCTGCGCCATGCCCGGCACACCCTCGACGGACATCATGTCGCCGACGACGAAGACGTCGGGGTAGCCGGGGATCGACAGGTCGGCGAGCACCTTGACGCGGCCCGCGCGATCGAGTTCGACGCCCGACTGCTCTGCGAGTTGCTTGCCGAGTGGGCTGGCCTGAACACCGGCCGACCACACCTTGCACTGCGACTCGATTCGACGGGTCGTGCCGTCCTTCTCCTTCACCACGAGACCGTCGTAGTCGACGTCGACGACCATTGCGTTGAGCTGGATCTCGACGCCGAGCTTCTCGAGGCGCTTGGCGGCCTTGGATCCGAGCTTCGGACCCATCGGCGGAAGGACGGCGGGCGCGGCGTCGAGCAGGATCACCCTCGCCTGGGTGGGATCGATGTTGCGGAATGCGCCCTTGAGGGTCTTGTCGCTCATCTCGGCGATCTGCCCTGCGAGTTCGACACCCGTCGGTCCGGCTCCCACGACGACGAACGTGAGCAACTTGTCGCGCTCGGCCGGATCGTCGGACAGTTCTGCCTGCTCGAATGCACCGAGAATCCGACCTCGCAGTTCGAGCGCGTCGTCGATCGTCTTCATGCCGGGGGCGAACTCGGCGAACTGGTCGTTGCCGAAGTACGACTGGTCGGCGCCTGCCGCGATGATCAGTTTGTCGAAGGGTGTCTCGGTCACTCTTTCGAGCAGACGTGACTTGACGACCTTGTTCTTCAGATCGATCTCGAAGACGTCACCCATGATGACGGCGGTGTTGTTCTGCTTCCGCAGTACGACGCGGGTTGCCGGAGCGATTTCACCCTCGGCGACGATTCCGGTCGCAACCTGATAGAGCATGGGCTGGAACAGATGGTGCGTGGTCTTGGCAACCAACGTGACGTCGACGTCGGCCTTGCGGAGTCGCTGCGCGGCGAACAATCCGCCGAATCCCGAGCCGATGATGACGACACGGGGACGAGCGGGGGCTGTCGGAGCGGGGCTGCTCATGATCGAGAACATCTCCTTCGCGCATTGCAGGAACGACGCGCAGGGCGCGCGTACATCTCAACGGTAGTCAATGATCAGTCGTAGGTCGCGGTGAGCCTTGGGTTGACGCCGAACTGCTCGCGCGGCCGTGTTGCGGACGGCGTCACGTATGTCTGATGTGGCACGTCACCCCGACGTCACGCCGGAAGGTTCATCACCTGGTGTCGACGTGCGTCGGCGCCCATGACCAGCGCTTCCCAATGGTGTCTGAGCAGCTCGTACTCGAGTTCTCCGAGGTTGTCGCGATTCCCGTGAGCATGCTCGTACCGCCTGCCGAGGTGGTCGCCGCCCGCGCGAACGCCCGACACCCGCATACCGAGCTTTTCCATCACACGTCGCGACGAGGAATTGCGCAGAGTGGTGCTCGCGAAGACACGCTCGGTGTGCAGTTCGTCGAATGCGAGTCCGACGACGGCGCGGGCAGCCTCGGTGGCGAGGCCACGGCCCCACGTGTCGCGGCGCAGCCGATAGCTCAGCTCCATCTCCGAGCGCTGACTGTGACGCGGCGCCCGCAGGAGCACCCAGCCGAGAAATGCCTGATAGCGCTGGTCGATGGCGATCCACATCCCACCCCGACCGGTGCTCAGTTCCGCTCGGGCGCGGGGAATGACCCAGTCGGAGATCTCGGCACGCGGCGTCGGGCGCCCGTCCGAGACAAATCGCATGACCTCGGGATCGGAGTCGAGAAACACGAGTGCATCGACGTCGGTCGAGTCGACCGGTCGCAGCCGTAGACGGCGAGTCTCAACGTTCACACATCCCCCAAGAAAACCGAGCGTGCCGGGTGGTTCGTGGCCCCCTGCAAGTCTCTCCCCGGTCAGGGAGTCTACGTAGTCTCAGCCCGAGCCGGGTCAGATCATCGCGGTGTGTCGTGCGCGTCTCCGACGCGGTGTGCCAGGGGCGTCTCCGACGCGGCGCCTGTCGAAGACTCCCCGCCGCCGATGTCGGTTCCGCCGGATAGGCTGCGGAGCGTGCAGATACCACTATTCCGATCGTCGGTGGCGGGCCCGGTAGCGAAACAGCCGCCGACGCCAGCCCCGGCACGGTGTCGCCGTCGGGTGCAACCACGGTCTCCCTACAGTTGCGCTGGGGCGACATGGATGTCAACAAACATGTCAACAACGTGCAGTTCGCTCGACTGCTCGAAGAAAGTCGTGTGCGCACGTTCGCGGAGTGGTTCGAGGGGGTATCGGTAGTGCTACCGATACTGGTCGCGCGTCAGATCATCGAGTTCCGCGCAGTGCTCGAGTACTCGTTCGACCCGGTCACCATTACCACCGGCGTCTCGCGAATCGGGCGGACGTCGTACACGATGTCCGCCGTCCTGACCGATCCGTCCGGTCTCGTGTGCGCCGTTGCCGAGACCACGCTCGTCGCCATCGACCCGAGTACTTCTCGCCCGCGACCCCTCTCCGACGATGCCCGCGCCATTCTCGAATCGCATCGCATCGAGCCGCAGCCGATGCACACGAACTGACCGCGGTCGGAATCACCCGTGTTGACCCTTCACCGCGCAGAGCGCAGCGATACCCTCGCCGACGCACTCGCCGACGTACTGCGGGTTCCGCTTGCCGATCCGATGGCAACCGAGGTCATCTCAGTGCCTGCGCGCGGCGTCGAACGATGGCTGACCCAACACCTCGCGACCACATTGGGTGCAGGCGCCGGCGGAACCGACGGGATCGCCGCGAACATCGACTTCTCGTCACCTGCGGCACTGAGCGAAGCCGTCGTGGATGCCGTCCGTACAACGCCGCGTTCGCACGCAGGACCGTACGGTCGTCACGACCCCTGGGAACCAGCACGAATGGTGTGGCAGGTCCTCGCCGTTCTCGACGAGAACATCGACGATCCGGCACTCGACATCATTGCGCGACATATCGGTTCGGGTCGCTCCGCGACGGCAGGCGACAGTGATCTTCGGATCGGCCGACGCGTCGCCACCGCTCGCCATCTCGCCGACCTCTTCGATCGGTACGGACGCCAGCGCCCCGCGATGCTTGTCGAATGGGCCAACGGCCACGACACCGACGGATCCGGGGCGGCACTCGCATCGGACATGAAGTGGCAGGCCCGATTCTGGCGGGCGGTACACGCACGGGTCGGCGTCGACCATCCCGCGCTTCTGCTCGACGACGTGTGCGCACGCGTCCGCGCCGACCCCGATGCCGTCGACCTCCCCGAACGCGTCAGTGTCTTCGGTGCGACTCAAGTGACCGAATCATTCCGACAGATACTGTCTGCACTCGCACGCCATCGCGATGTGCACCTGTTTCTGCCGCACCCGTCGCCTGCGCTGTGGGCATCGGTGGCGCGCGCCAAGACACAGACGGGCGCCGAGACCGTCGATCAGGTGCGTCGCGCCGACCGGCCGATCCCCGCGATCGATCATCCGCTGCTCGCCGGGCTGTCGCGCGATGTCCAGGAACTCCAGCAACGCATCGCCCCTATCGTCGACAGCGACATCTATCACGAGTCTCGAGCCGGGGCGGGCGTCAACTCGAGCCGTCTGCTTCCGCGCCTGCAGGCCGACCTGCGCGACGACACGGTGCACCCGACCACGGCGGCGGCCGACTCGTCGCTCGAGATACACGCGTGCCACGGCGCCGAGCGGCAGGTCGAGGTCATGCGCGACAGACTGCTGCACCTGTTCGCCGACGATGCGACGCTCGAACCGCGCGACGTCCTGATCATGTGTCCCGACGTCGAGTCGTTCGCGCCGCTCATCCGTGGTGCCTTCGGTCAATCCGGCCTCGACCACCCGGCGTTCAACCTCCGAGTGCGCCTGGCCGACCGCGGCCCCCGTCAGGTGAACCCGGTCCTCGACGTGGTGGCGTCGATCGTCGAACTCGCCGCGAGTCGAGCAGCGGCAGGAGATGTGGTCGACCTGTTGAGCCGTTCGCCGGTTCGGTCCCGGTTCGCGATGGACGACGACGATCTCGACATGATTCGGGAGTGGTTGGCGCACAGCAACATTCGCTGGGGTCTCGGAGAGAATGAACGCGCTCGATTCGGACTGTCCGGCTTCCGTCAGGGGACCTTCGCGAGCGGAGTCGATCGCATCGCTCTCGGAGCAGTCGCCGAGGAGGCCGACGGCGAATGGTTGGGCGCCGCGCTCCCGCTGGCGGGTGTGGAGAGTACCGAGATCGACTTGGCCGGCAGGTTCACGGAATTCGTCGACCGGCTCGCAGACCTCTTCGACCGCATGGGCGGTCGTTCCTCCCGTGCAGCGTGGCAACAGACGCTGATCGACGTCGTCGACCAGCTCACGCTGTCCGATCCTGGCGAGGAATGGCAACGGGCACAGGCGGTCCGGGTGATAACGGACGCTCTTGACGCCGATGAGTCCGATTCGCAGCATCTGCTGCTCGCCGACATCCGTGACCTGATGGCCGGGGTGGTGGCGGGGAGACCGACGCGCGCCAACTTCCGGACCGGCGAACTGACCGTCTGCACCATGGTGCCGATGCGTTCGGTGCCACACCGTGTGATCGTGCTCCTCGGAGTCGACGCCGACACTTTCCCACGCGCACAGCGCACCGATGGCGACGATGTCCTCGGCCGTGATCCGCTTGTCGGGGAACGGAATCCGCGCGACGAAGACAGGCAGCTGTTCCTCGATGCGATCGGCGCCGCCGGGGACTCGCTACTCGTGTTCTACAACGGAGCCGACCCGGTGAACGGAAGCCGCATCCCGCCCGCGGTGGTCGTCAGCGAACTCGCCGAGAGTGTCGCCACCCTGCGAGGACTCGACGACCCCTCCGACGTCGTCATCACCCACACCCTGCACGGATTCGATCGGTTGAATTTCACCCCCGGCGCGATCGGTTCGATTCCGACACCATTCAGCTTCGACGCCGAGTTGCTCGCGGGCGCACAGGCTCTCGACTCTGACGCGGTGCCGTCCGCGCGATTGTCCGACGCCGAGGTCGGCGATCTCGAACCCACCGACATCGAGTTGCGCGACCTCGTCGCGTTCCTCGCGAATCCGATCGAGGGCTTCGTGCGTCAGCGACTCGGGGCACGAATGCCAGACGACGATCGGGCACACACCGACGAACTCGACGTAGAACTCGATGCTCTCGACAGGTGGGGCGTCGGCGACCGATTCCTACGACAGATGCTCGCGGGCGACGATCTCGTCACCTGTCAGGCAGCAGAGCTGCGACGTGGCAACCTGCCTCCATACGAATTCGGGCGCCGTGAGTTGGTCGAGATCTCCGAAACGGTGTCACGTGTGTACGACGCGGTCGCCTCGGTACGCACGCAGCCGCCGGTCACCCGCGACGTCGCCGTCACCTTGCCCGACGGTCGTCGCGTCCACGGCAGCATCGCCGACATCGTCGAGAACTCGCCGTTCGGAACGACGATCGTCACCGCGACGTACTCCCGTGTGCGGGCCAAGCAGCGATTGACCGCGTGGCTGGGATTGCTGCTCCTCGCGGCGTCGGCCGCCGACGCGTCACCGCCGTCGGCGCTCGTCGTCGGCCGCGGCGGCGCGGGAGCGGTTGCCCAGTCCATGCTCACTGCTCCCGACGACGCACGCGCCGTGCTCAACGATCTGGTGCGTCTCCGCGACCTCGGGTTGCGCTCGCCGATTCCGCTGCCGCTCGAACCCGCGGAGGAGTACGCCACCAAGGTGCGCGCAGGCGTCCGTTCGGACGCGGCGGTGGAAACCGCGCGACGCAGCTTCGACGGGATGTTCGGCGCGGGCACCGACACCTACCTGCGCTTCGTGTTCGGGGCCGACGTGACGTCGTCGGTCGCATTCGACGAGATCCTGCGGATGTCGACCTCCGACGACCCCCGGTGGGCCGGGCTGATCCTGCCCGGAGAGGCCGAGGCGCCGCTGTTCACCAGGCTCGCCCGCGCCCTCTGGAACCCACTCCTCGACCACGAGACGATGTCATGACCGAAGCGCACACCATCCCCGACACGGGGACACCGGGGTCCGAAACCGCCCCTGCGCCACAGTCTTTGGAGGGCTCTGTACCACAGCCTTTCGACGTTGCAGCACCGTTGCCCGGCGGCACAACGGTCCTCGAGGCCAGCGCTGGGACAGGTAAGACGTATGCGATTGTCGGCGTCGCTGCTCGACAGATCGCCGACGGCCTGCCGATCGACAAGCTGCTGTTGGTCACGTTCAGCCGCTCGGCGAGTGCCGAACTGCGCGAGCGTATGCGCGCACGCCTCGCCGACCTCGTCGTCGCGCTCGATCCGGCCCGCGTGCACACCGATCGCGACGGCGACGACGACCCGGTGCTGCGTGCGGTGCTGACCGGGAGTCCCGACGAGATCGGCGCGCGCCGTGGACGTCTCATGCAGGCGCTCTCCGATTTCGACGCCTCGACGATCGCGACGACACACACGTTCTGCAATCGGATGCTCGAAGCCCTGGGTTTCCTCGGCGAACGCGAACTGATCTACGACGTCGTCGAAGACACCGACGACATCGTCGAACAGACCGCGCTCGATCTGTACCTGTCGTCGTATGCGGGTGATGCCGACCGCCCCCCGTTTTCTGTCGGCGAGGCGATGGCGATCGCGCGCGAGGCCGTCCGGAGCGGGGGGGTGCCGCTGGCGCCGCAACCCGACGACACCGCAGACGCCACACCGTCGGCCGCAACCCAGCGCGTGCGATTCTGCGAGCGCGTGCGCAGCCGCGTCGAACGTCGCAAGCGCCTCGCGCGACTGCGGACCTACGACGACCTCCAGATGATCCTGTACCGGGTCGTCACCGACCCGGAGTTCGGTGAGGCGGCGTGCAAGCGCATCCGGGCCTCGTTCGAATTGATCCTCGTCGACGAATTCCAGGACACCGACCCGTTCCAGTGGGAGATCCTGCGGCGCTGCTTTCACGGGCATCGACAACTGGTTCTCGTCGGCGATCCGAAACAGTCGATCTACGCGTTCCGTGGTGCGGAGGTCCGCAGCTACCTGACGGCCGTCGACGTCGCCGATTCGCTCCGTGCGCTCGACACGAATCACCGTTCCGATGCCGACCTCGTGACCGCGCTGGATCGGATCTACGGCGGCGCGAGCCTCGGTGATCGATCGATCACGGTGCACCCCGTTCGGGCCGCGCGGTCGGGGAGTCGGATCTCCGGTGCACCGGCTCTGCGCATGCGCGCCCTGTCGCGAAGCGATTTCACCATCCGCGGGAAGAGTGGATTCCCTTCGGTTGCCGACGTCCGGTCCGCGATCACGGCCGACGTCGCGAACGACATCGCCCGGCTCCTCGCCTCCGACACCCGGCTCGACACCGGCGACGGACCACGCGCTGTCACCCCGGGCGACATCGCGATTCTCGTTCGCACGAACGGCACCATCGAGCCGCTGCAGCGAGCGCTGTCGGAACTCGGCATCGCCTCAGTCGTCGGCACCGGGACCAGCGTCTTCCGTACGATCGGTGCGCTGCACTGGTTGTGGGTGATCCGTGCGATCGAGCAACCGGCGCGCGCCGACCGCGTCCGACTTGCCGCGTTGACGCCCCTGATCGGTTGGGACGCAAGCGAACTCGCAGAGGCTTCCGATACCCGCCTCGCGGAGCTGTCATCGATGTTCGCCGAACTGGGTCGAGTCTTCGCCGACGGTGGGTTCGCGGCCCTGTCTCAGCGTCTCCTCGCAGCCGAGAACGTCGCCGGCCGAGTGCTCGGAATCGAGGACGGCGAACGTGCACTGACCGATCTGCTGCAGGTGGCGTCGCTGGTGAACAAGCACGTCGTCGAGAACGAGTGCGGGCTGGCAGGTGTCGTGGAGTGGCTTGCGGATCGCATCGCCGATGAATCCCAGTGGCGGCGCCACGAAGATCAGACCAGACGTCTCGACCGCGACACCCATGTCGTGCAGATCATGACTGTGCACGCGAGCAAGGGACTGGAGTTCCCGATCGTGTACGTGCCGTTCGGTTGGGACGCCGCGCGGGTCTCGAAGCCGAAAACCTTTCGCTACCACGACGATGCCGGTCGCCGTCACCTCGACGTCGGTGGCGAGGGGACTCGCGGCTGGGGTGAGCGGATCGCGCGTCGTAACGAGGAGGAAGCGGGCGAGGACCTCCGCCTGCTCTACGTCGCATTGACGCGCGCCTCGTCACAGGTCGTCATGCACTGGGCACCGTCGTTCAACACGTCGAAGGGTCCACTGCACCGATTGTTGTTCGGACGCCGAGAACACGCAGGCGAGACGCGACGCGGCACCGACGCCGAGACCGTGCCGACCTCGGTGAACGTGCCGGACGACCACACGTGCGTGTCGACGCTGCGTGCGCTCGCGGCCGATCCGCCGGTGTCGATCAGTGTCGAGCACGCCGACGACTCGCCGGCACCGGTGTGGACACCGCCAGATGACGACGAAAGCCGCCCCGAACTCGACGTCGCGCGGTTCACTCGCACGATCGACCAGCAGTGGCGTCGCACCTCGTACTCGGCCCTGATCGCCGGTGCCGCGCACCGACATCCGACCCTGACAACCGGCAGCGAACCCGAGGTCGGCTCCGCTGCCGACGGCGAGTTGATCACCGACGAGCCTGCCGATCCCGCCGACACTCTCGACTCCGGCGATCCTTATGCGGCAACGGATCCGGCAGCCGGACAGGCCTCGGCGCTTCCCGAAGGAACACCGTCGCTGATGAACGGCATGCCATTCGGAGCGGCCTTCGGAACACTGGTCCACGAGGTGCTCGAATACGTCGACACCGCAGCACCCGATATCGACGACCATGTCCGCGAACTGTGTGCTACGTCCGCGACCAGGCACGCACTCGACGTCGACGTCGATGATCTCGCCGCCGCGTTACGTGCCGTACTGACAACCCCACTGGCGTCGCTCGGAGGCACCCTGTGGTCGGTCAGGCCGCGAGATCGGCTGGCAGAGTTGGACTTCGAGTTCCCGCTCGGTAACGCGGCGTCGACGCCTGCCGCGGCGGTCCTGTCCGACGTCGCCGCCCTGATGAATCACCATCTCCCCGAAGCGGATCCGCTACGTGCCTACGCCGAGTCGCTCGCCGAGATGCCGCCGCGCGCATTGCGCGGCTATCTCACCGGAAGTATCGACTCGGTGCTACGCACGTCCGACGGCCGATACGTCGTCGTCGACTACAAGACCAACCGGTTGCGTCCGGGCGAGCTGAGCGCTGAAGACTTCACCGCCGATGCAATGGCCGCAGAGATGATCGGCGCACACTATCCGCTGCAGGCACTGCTGTATTCCGTTGCGCTGCACCGCTATCTTCGCTGGCGACTGCCCGGCTACACGCCTGCCGAGCACCTCGGTCCGGTGCAGTACCACTTCGTGCGCGGGATGGTGGGCGCCGACACCCCACCGGGTTGCGGGGTCTACGAATGGGACATCCCCACCGCGTTGGTCACCGAGTTGTCGGATCTACTCGCGGGCATCGAAGGAGGCGACGACCGGTGAGCACCGACAATCCCGGTGTGCTGACCATCGACGATGCGCGGCGGGTTCGTGACGCCGACGGCATCCTCGCCGATGCAAACGCCGCAGGCCTTTTCGCTGCATCCGATCTGCACATCACGTCGCGCATGGTCCGCATGTGTGGCGAGCCGGTCGCGGTCGCGGCTCAGGTCGCCATCGCACTCGCCGTTCGTTCGGTGCGCCTCGGGTCGACATGTTTCGCGCTCACCACCGTCGACGAACTCCCGGGCGCGCAATCACTCGCGCTTCCGAGTGCCGCCGAGATGCTCGCCGAACTGCGCGGTTGTCCGCTGGTCGTCGGTGCCCGCGGGTCGACGCTGCAGCCCGTGGTGTTGATGGACTCCGACGACGGCCCGTTGGTCTACCTGCAGAAGTACTTCCGCCAGGAGCAATCGATCCGCCAGACGCTCGCCAACCGTGCGACCAGTGCACCTGACGTCGATGTCGAGGCGGTGCGGGCGCAGGTTGCGCAGGTGTTCGCCGACAGCACCGCAGAGCCGCGGCAGCGCCTCGCCGCCGAGGTTGCCGCCTCGCACTGGACGTCGATCCTCGCCGGTGGCCCGGGAACGGGAAAGACGTACACCGTCGCTCGGATTCTGGCGGTTCTCGACAGTCTCGCGGGGGGCGACCTCCGCATCGGGATGTGCGCACCAACTGGTCGCGCGGCAGCCCAGTTGCAGGCGTCGGTCGACCTCGACGGGACGCTGCCCACCTCGGTGCGGGCGGTGACCGTGCACAGCCTTCTCGGCTGGCGGCCGGGCTCGACGCCGCGGTACGGGCTGGCCAACAAGCTGCCACACGACGTGATCGTGGTCGACGAGACATCGATGCTGTCGATGACCGCGATGAGCCGACTACTCGACGCCGTGCGCTCGGATGCGCGACTGATTCTCGTCGGCGATCCCCATCAGCTGGCCTCGGTGGAGGCGGGTGCGGTCCTCGCCGACCTCGTCGAGCGCGCTCCCGGCCCACCATCGGGTCAGGCGTCCGCGACGACGGCAGGTGATCCCTCGATCGAGATGAATGCCGACGAATCAGCGCGTCTGAGAGACGGAGTGGTCACGCTGCGTCGGGGTTTTCGATTCGGCGGACAGATCTCGCGCGTGGCCGATGCGGTCAATCGTGGCGACGCAGATGCTGTCGTCGACCTCGTCACCTCGGCCGACATCGACGACGTACAACTCGTCGCGCCAGACAAGCTCGACGCTGTTCACGACGACATCGTCGCCTGGGGCACGGCACTGCACCGCGCGGCACACACCGGTGACGTCGACGCCGCATTGGCGGCGCTCGACTCGCACCGGATCCTGTGCGCGCATCGTGAGGGACTCTGGGGCGTGCGTGGCTGGCAGCGACGCGTTGCCGACTGGCTGTCGGAGTCGCCGGGCCTTCCGCGGATCGAGCTCGACACGATGGTGTGGTCTTTGGGTGAGCCGCTGCTGGTGACGTCGAACGACCGGCAGACCGGGACGTTCAACGGCGACTGTGGAGTGGTGGTTCGTGCCGGTGGCGAGACCGATTCCGATCGCCTCGAAGTCGCATTCCGCCGTGGCGCGCAGGAGCGGCTGATCGCACCGGTGCAGCTGCCCGACGTCGCGCCGGCATACGCGATGACGATTCACCGCAGCCAGGGAAGTCAGTTCGGAGGTGTCACCATCGTGCTGCCGCCCTCGGGATCGGAGCTGCTGACCCGCGAGCTTCTCTACACCGCGATCACGCGTGCACGTACTCGTGTGCGAATCGTCGGAACGCGAGAAGTGTTGGCCGAGGCCGTCACTCGCCGTGTCCATCGGGCGAGCGGGTTGCGGTCGGCGGTCCGGGAACTGGCCTGACTCAGAGGTCGCAGCCGTCGGCGGTAAGGTCGCGGCGGAGGAAGCATTCGGTGCCAAGGGCCAGATCACGTTGTGCGCGCGGCAGACTCATCAGCGCGGAGACGGTGGATCGTCGTGCCAGTTCTGTCTTATGCGACTCGATCGCGCGAACTTTGTGCTCGATCCATTCGGATACGTCGAGCTGAAGTCCGAGCGTGTGCGCGGGCGTACCGAGAAAGTCGCCGGGCTGTAGTCGAGGGAACAGTGTGTCGGCCAGCTCGGCGACCATCCAGTCGGCGATCGTCGCGAAGTACAGCGAGCGCACCTGCCACGCCGGCAGGTCATCGCGGTACAGGGTTGGGGTGGCCGCGGCATCAGCGGCAGCACAGGTGATCCTGTGTGCCCTGATGTGATCGGGGTGCCCGTAGATCCCATACGGGTCGTAGGTGACGAGGACGTCGGGTCGTCGACGTCGGATGTGGCGGGCCAGCTCGGCGACCTCGCTGTCGAACGACGCATCCGTCAACCGTTGATGTCCCGGCGCGGACTCCGGCACCTTCAGGTCGGCGTAGTCGAGCAGTATCGGCTCGTCGTGTACACCGAGTTCGCCGAGTGCGTCGAGCAGCTCGCGATGTCGTGGAGTGCCCGACATCCACGTGCACATCACCACCGAGACCTCGCCACCTGCGGCGATAGCGCGGGCGATCAGGCCGCCGGTCCACAGCGACTCGTCGTCGGGGTGTGCGTGAACGAGCATGATGCGCGGCGTCGACATCCTTCGCTTTCCAAGGCTCGGTGGTGCTGCGGTCGTGTGGTGCTGGGTCGATTGTGTCCGAGCGCGGTGAGGTTCGCCGCCCTCCGACCCTCCTCAGGGTACTGCGCGCAGCGTCGGTAAAATTCTCATGTCGCGCACGTCGCACCCGTGTGGTCGCGATGGCATCGAATCGGCAGACAATGCGCACAGTCGTACTGATCCGGAGGCACTTGATGAGCACACAGTCGGAAACCCGCGAATTCCAGGCAGAGACCCGTCAGCTTTTGAACCTGATGGTTCACTCCGTGTACTCGGACAAGGACAGCTTTCTTCGGGAGCTGATTTCGAACGCGTCCGACGCGCTCGACAAGCTCAGACTCGAATCGCTCGTCGACAAGGACCTCGACGTCGACGCCTCCGATCTGCACATCACGCTCGAGCCGAGCGCTGATGACAGCGCCGAGCGCACCCTCACCATCCGCGACAACGGCATCGGAATGTCACGCGACGAGGTCGTAGAACTGATCGGAACGCTTGCGCGCTCCGGCACCGCCGAATTGCGTGCCAAGCTCGCGCAGGCGTCGGATTCCGCGGCGACCGAAGAGCTGATCGGACAGTTCGGCATTGGCTTCTATTCGACGTTCATGGTCGCCGACAAGGTCACTCTCGTCACCCGCAAGGCAGGCGAGCAGACCGGAACCCGTTGGGAATCAACGGGTGACGGCACCTACACCATCACTGATGTCGACGACGCGCCGCAGGGTACGTCGGTGACGCTGACGCTCAAGCCTGCCGACGCCGAGAACCACCTCTACGACTACACCGACCAGACGAAACTCCGCGCACTCGTCAAGCGTTACTCCGACTTCATCGCGTGGCCGATCCGGATGGACGTCGAGAAGACGACGACCACTCCGGCCGAGAACGAGGGCGACGAACCGGTCACCACGACCAGCACCGAAACCGAGACCATCAACTCGATGAAGGCGCTGTGGTCGCGTTCGCGCGACGAGGTGTCCGACGAGGAGTACAAGGAGTTCTACCGCCACGTCGCGCACGCGTGGGACGATCCGCTCGAAATCATCACCCTCAAGGCCGAGGGAACGTTCGAATATCAAGCGCTGCTGTTCATCCCGTCGCAAGCACCGTTCGACCTGTTCATGCGTGAACGCACCGGCGGCGTGCAGCTCTACGTCAAACGCGTGTTCATCATGGACGACTGCGACGAGCTGATGCCCGAGTATCTCCGCTTCGTGCAAGGCGTGGTCGACGCGGCGGACCTCTCGCTCAACGTGTCCCGCGAGATCCTCCAGCAGGACCGACAGATCAGAGCCATTCGTCGTCGACTCACGAAGAAGGTGATCTCGACCGTCGATGAGATGCGCGCCGCCCGTCCCGACGACTACCGGACGTTCTGGGACAACTTCGGTCGCGTCTTCAAGGAAGGTCTCGTCAACGACGCCGACAACCGTGATGCGCTGCTCAAGGCATCGGCATTCGAAACAAGCCGCGCCGCAGACGAATTGACCTCGCTGGCTGATTACGTCGGTCGGATGTCCGACGCACAGAAGTCGATCTACTACCTGACCGGCGAATCCCGTCAGCAGATCGAGAACTCGCCGCATATGGAAGCTTTCCGGGCCAAGGGTATCGAGGTGCTCTTCCTGCACGACCCCGTCGACGAGATGTGGGTCTCGAGCGGTGTCGAATTCGATGGGAAGCCGTTCCGCTCAATCGCCAAGGGAGAGGTCGATCTCGACGAACTCGACGGTGACACGAGCACTTCCGACGAGTCGACGGATGCGCGCACTGCCGAGTTCGAGGAACTGCTGTCCTGGCTCGGCGAGGCGCTCGACGCCGACATCAGCGAAGCCCGCCTCTCGCACCGCCTCACCGAGTCGGCCGCGTGTCTCGTCGGCGACACGTATTCGATGTCGCCACAACTCGAACGCCTCTATCGTGCGTCGGGTCAGGAACTGCCGAAAACCAAGCGTGCGCTCGAACTCAACGCCGATCATCCGCTGGTCACCGGGCTCAACGCGGCCTTCAAGGCCGACGCCGACCATTCTCGGCTCACCCCAACGGCCAAGTTGATCTATGGGATGGCGTTGATCGCCGAGGGCGGGGAGCTCGACGATCCGGCCGATTTCGCGCGCTTGCTGACGGGAACACTGACCGCCTCTGTGGCGACCGCGGGCGGCACCGACTGACCATCATTCGCCTGTCCGACCCGACTGCGTCAGATCGTTGTAGCTCGTTTAAGGTTGGTCCGATTCCGACGATTCCGACAGCGAGTGCAACGAGCCACTGAAGCTGCCCGCGTCGGCGACGACAAGGGGAGATGCCGCCGTGAGTTATCCGCACGATCCGTTTCAGCCGGGTGATTCGACGCCGCAGGGCGCGGCACCGCAGGGTCCTTCCGGCGGGGGTGAAGCGGCCTCGAGCGACGGCAAGTCTGCTGGCGGGTACACGCCATACGGACAGCAGCAGAGCCCCGAGCAACCGGCGTACGGGCAGTCGACGCCCTACGGACAGCCCGGGTACGAGCAATGGCAAGCGGCGCCGACCGGAACGGCCACCGACCCGACGGTGAACTTCGGTCAGCAGCCGAACCAGATGCACGACACGAACTTCGGCCAGCCCCAAGCCGGTCAAGCCCAAGCCGGTCAAGCCCAGTACGGCCAACCGCAGGGCTATGGGCAGCAACCGGGCGCTGCGTGGGGTGCGCAACCAGCGATGGGTGGCGGGGGAGTGCCGCCGCAACAATCGAAGCAGAAGAACAAGCGTCTCTTCCTACTTCTCGGCATAGGTGGCGGCGTCCTCGTCGTGATCATCGCCCTCGTGGTGACGCTCATCGTTGTATTCACCGGCGACTCGGGTCCCGGAGGTTCGCCCAAGGCCGCAGTCCAGACCTATCTGGAGGGTCTCTCGAACGGCGACGCCAAGAAGGCGCTGAGCGTCGTCAGAACACCGCCGTCGGACAAACTCCTCACCGACGAGGTGCTCAAGAAGCAACAGGCGATCGCCAAGATCTCCGACATCAATGTGCGCGAGCCGTCGACGTCGTTGTCGTCGATGGCCACGGTGAAAGCCACGTACAAATTCGGAGATCGCAACGCTGACGTCGATTTCATGCTCAAGAAGTCCGACGGCAAGTGGACCGTCGACAATGGAACGATCCCGATCGACGTCGACGACACCCGCGTGCCACAACTGACCGCGTTCGGTGTCGACGTCAGCAAGGACAGCAAGGTCTATGTGTTCCCGGGGCCGGTCGAGTGGGGATCGAGCAACCCGAATTTCACGGTCAAGGCTGATCAATCGAGCGAATTCCCGCTGGGGCCGACCTACGCGTCATACAACTCGCTCAAAGTCGAGCTGAGCGACCGGGGCACCAAGGCTGTGGCAACGGCCCTCGACACGTACTTCACGAACTGCGCGGGTTCCACGCAGGCGGACGCGTCGAAGGACAAGCCGGGATGTTCGCAGTCGCTGTACCAGTCGGTCGTGCCGGGCAGCGTCCGATGGACCAAGCCGAACGACATCACTCAACTCAGGCTCAGCCCGGATTACGAGACTCCCACCAGCGTGAAGGTGTACGGCAGTGTGGAGTGGCCTGCCACGTACATGTCGACGTCATCCGGTCCGGGAAGCTACACCGACAGCGACTTCATCAGTGGCACTGTCGACCTCGCCGCCTCCGAACCCACCTTCACCTCGGCTCGGTGACGAACCGTAGATGACCACCAGCAAGGCGGGGGGGGGGGGGGGCCGCGGGCGCCGCCGCGCGGCCGGGCGGGGGGGGGCGGGGGGGGGGTGGGGGGGGGGCGCGGGGGGGCGGGGCGCCGGGGGGGCGGCGGCGTCGG
>NZ_LZMO01000298.1:0-9429 GCF_001665715.1 Gordonia sp. 852002-10350_SCH5691597 | reverse complement strand
CTCGACCGCGGGCCGCTCTTCGCCACCGGTGGATCGACCTCGCACGCACCGGGTCTCGTGTTCGCGACCAATCCGTCGAAGACGATGACCGAGCTCGCGAGCTACACCCTCGAGAAGTTCTCCACGCTCGAACATCCCGACGGCTGGTGTTTCAGTCACCTCGGAGGGCTCGAGGTGGCCACCACCGAGGCCCGCCTGGACGACCTCCACCGTAAGGCAGGCTGGGCTGCCTCGCGCGGCGTCGAACATGAGCTCCTTTCTCCTGCAGAGTGTCTCGAACGCCACCCCCTGCTCGATCCAGACCAGATCGTCGGAGGGTTCTTCACGCCGCGCGATGGTCTCGCCAAAGCGCTGCGGGCAGCGGAAGCCCAGGCGACACGGGCGATCTCACGTGGTGCGCGGTTCGTCCCGCACACCGAGGTGATCGATGTCGTCGAAGAGAACGGTGAGGTACGTGGCGTCCGCACCGCGACCGGGGTAGTCGACGCCGACATCGTGGTGTGCTGCACAGGTTTTTGGGGCAGAGAGTTCGGCCGCCGCGTGGGGCTCACCATCCCTCTCGTCCCGATGGCGCATCAGTACGCGTACACCACGCCGCTGGAATCGCGCCACGGCGCCAATTCTGTTGTCGCAGAGGCCTCGCTGCCGATCCTGCGCCATCAGGACCACGACCTCTACTACCGGGAGCACGGCGACCGCCTCGGCATCGGCTACTACGGTCATCGCCCGATGCCCAGCGACGTCAACGCTCTCGACTACGACTCGACCGTCTCGCTCGACGAGATGCCGTCCAAGCTGATGTTCACGCCAGACGATTTCGCCGAAGCTTGGGACCAAACAGTCACGCTCATACCGGAACTCGCGACAGGAAAAGTCGACGACGGGTTCAACGGCATCTTCTCGTTCACCCCCGACGGACACTCCGTCGTCGGAGAACACCGCGGCCTCAAGGGATTCTGGGTCGCCGAGGCCGTGTGGGTCACACACTCCGCGGGTATCGCACGCACCGTCGCCGAGTGGATGGTCGACGGCGCGCCCAGCGTCGACACCCACGAGTTCGATCTGTACCGGTTCGAAAACGCCGCTCTCACAGACGACTACATCCTCACGACGAGTTCGCAGTCGTTCGTCGAGGTCTACGACATCATCCATCCGCACGACCAGGTTGCCGCGCCCCGCGGAGTGCGCACCAGCCCGTTCTACGACCGGCAAGCCGCGCTCGGCGCAGAGTTCTGGGTCGCGAATCTGTGGGAGCGGCCGGCGTGGTTCGAGGCCAATCAGCCGATACTCGACGAACTCGTCGCCGGTGGCCTGCAGATCCCGCTGCGCGACGCATGGTCGGCACGCAACTGGTCGCCCATCTCGGTCGCGGAAGCAGCGTGGACCCGCAGTCATGTCGCGATGTACGACATGACACCGCTGACCCGCTACGAAGTCTCCGGCCCCGGGGCCGCCGACTTCCTCCAGCGGATGACCACCAACAATGTCGACAAGTCGATCGGCTCCATCACCTACACGCTCATGCTCGACGACGAAGGCGGCGTGCGGTCGGACCTGACGGTCGCCCGTCTCGCGGGTGATCTGTTTCAGGTCGGCGCCAACGGACCCATCGACCTCGACTGGTTGTCGCGACACCTTCCCGCCGACCGTAGCGTCTCGCTCCGAGACGTCACCGGCGCGACCTGCTGCATCGGGCTCTGGGGTCCTTCGGCTCGCGACGTCGTCGCACCACTGACGCCAACCGACCTGACCAACGAGGGCCTGAAGTATTTCCGTTGCGTCCAGACGACCATTGGGTCCGTACCCGTGACACTCATGCGGGTGTCCTACGTCGGCGAGCTCGGGTGGGAGATCTACGCCGACGCCGAGTACGGCCGTGGTCTGTGGGACCTCCTCATGGCGGCGGGCGCCGAGCACCGCATCATTGCCGCGGGCCGGATCGCGTTCAACGCGCTGCGCATAGAGAAGGGCTACCGATCCGCCGGCGTCGACATGACGCTTGAGCACACGCCAGATGCAGCCGGACTCGGCTTCGCCGTGAAGTCGTCGAAGCCCGAGTTCGTCGGAAAGAATGCCCTGGACCAGCGGGTATGCCCCTTGCGCCTGCGAACCCTCAAGTTCGACGACCCTGCTGCCGTGGTCCTCGGGAAGGAGCCGGTCAGGGTAGACGGGGACGTCGTCGGATACGTCACGAGCGCAGGGTGGTCGCCGACGGTCGGCGCGTGTCTCGCGTACGCGTGGCTGCCGTCGGATCTGCCCGATTCCACGGCTGCTGCGGTCGATTACTTGCGCACGTCGTATGGTGCCTTAGTGATCTCGGATCCGGTGGTCGACCCCGAGATGGCTCGAATCAAGCAGTAAGTGTCCACCGCTACCTGCGAAAAGAGGCGCCATGGCGAACTTGAACGATGTGCGGAAACGCTACACACTCGACCCGGTGGTGTTCGGTGTGACGGCAGCACTGATCATCGCGTTTCTGATCTGGGGTCTGGTCAAACCCCATAATCTCGCGTCTGTCTCGTCGACCGTCCTCGACTGGATCACCAGCAACCTCGGTTGGCTGTTCATCCTCACCGCAACCGGTTTCGTCATCTTCGCGATCTGGCTCGCCCTGAGTAAGTACGGGCGCATTCCGCTCGGCAAGGACGGCGACAAACCCGAGTACCGCACGGTGAGCTGGATCGCGATGATGTTCAGCGCGGGCATGGGCATCGGCTTGATGTTCTTCGGCGCATACGAACCACTGTTCCACTTCGTCAAGGCACCGCCCGGATACTCCGCTCGCGACGTACAGGTCGCGATGGCAACCACCATGTTCCACTGGGGATTTCATCCGTGGGCGATGTACGCAGTCGTCGGCTTGGCAATCGCATACTCCACCTATCGCCTTGGCCGAAGCCAGCTCATGAGTGCGGTTTTCGCTCCGCTACTTGGCAATTCGGCGAACGGCCCAGTCGGCAAGATCATTGACATCCTCGCGATCTTCGCGACACTGTTCGGAACCGTCGCCTCACTGGGACTCGGTGCGCTGCAAATCGGTTCGGGCCTGGACAAGGTCGGTTGGGTGAAGAATCCGTCGACCATGGTTCTCGTGACGATCATCGCGGTGCTGACAGCCGCTTTCGTCGCGTCGGCCGTGTCGGGTATCGCCAAGGGAATCCAGTGGCTGTCGAACATCAACATGGTGTTGGCGCTGATCCTCGCGGTGTTCGTGTTCGTCGTGGGCCCCACCGTATTCATCCTCAACCTCCTGCCCACCACGATGGGCGCCTACGCCAACGACGCCCTCGGCTTCTCCGCACGATCCGGCGCGACGGTCGACGCCGACGGTGAGAGCTGGCTGGCATCGTGGACCATCTTCTACTGGGCATGGTGGGTGTCCTGGACCCCCTTCGTCGGTATGTTCCTGGCGAAGATCTCCAAGGGCCGCACCATCCGTGAGTTCGTCGTCGGCGTGATGATCGTGCCAACTGTGGTGTCGCTGTTGTGGTTCTGCATCTTCGGCGGATCGGCGATACGTGAATTCACCGACGGCAAGCTGCCTTTCGATCCCGACACCAGCGCCAGCGAGGACACGCTCTTCGACGTCTTGGCCAACATGCCCTGGACGGCGATAGCCTCCGCGCTCGTCATGATTCTGGTCGCCATCTTCTTTGTCTCCGGCGCGGATTCGGCGTCGTTGGTGATGGGTACGCTCTCGCAACGCGGTTCGCCCGAACCGAGTAGGTGGATCACCATCTTCTGGGGTGTATCCACCGGCGCGGTCGCCGCGGTGCTGCTGGCGGTCAGCGGCGACGACGGGCTCAACGGCATCAAACAGATGGCGATCATCGCTGCGCTGCCGTTCGTGTTGGTGATGGTCGGCATGTGTGTGTCGCTGTACTTGGATTTGCGCCGCGACCCGTTGATCGTCGCTCGTGGTCTGCTCTCCGATCGCGTCAACGAGCACATCCGCGAAGAGGCTGTCAAGATCGAGACCAGCGAGTTCGCGGTGCTCGACCCCGAATCCGGCGACCCGATCGCTCCCTTCGTCAACGACACCGTCGAAACCATCCCGCCCGCAACGGAAGACACGAGAACCACGGAAGGCAAGAGAAGCGAATGACCCAACCGCTCGCGGGGCTGATCGGCACGCATCAGCTCTACATAGACGGCACGTGGCGCCCCGCCTCCGACGGCGGCGTGCGCGCGCTGATCAACCCTGCGAACGGCACCGACTTCATCTCTGTCGACGAGGCCAGCTCCGACGACGCGACAGCCGCCGTCACCGCTGCACGTACGACCTTCGACGACGGCAAATGGCCTGCGACGCCGGCCGCCGAGCGAGCATCGCTTCTACGCC
This sequence comes from Gordonia sp. 852002-10350_SCH5691597, assembly GCF_001665715.1. Taxonomy (NCBI): domain Bacteria; kingdom Bacillati; phylum Actinomycetota; class Actinomycetes; order Mycobacteriales; family Gordoniaceae; genus Gordonia; species Gordonia sp. 852002-10350_SCH5691597. Next base: position 5,087 of record NZ_LZMO01000298.1, on the reverse strand, counting down.
GTATCGCCGACCTGTTGGTCCGCGACAAAGCAGACCTCGCATACATCGAGACACTCGACACCGGAAAGACGTTGGCGGAGAGCGAGATCGACATCGACGACGTCGAGTCGGTGTTCCGCTACTACGCCTCGCTCGTCGAGACGTCTGCCGATCGACTCGTCGACGTCGGCAACCCCGCTGTGATCAGCCGAGTGGTGCGCGAGCCGATCGGGGTCTGCGTTCTCATCGCGCCCTGGAACTATCCGCTCCTGCAGATCTCGTGGAAGATCGCCCCCGCGCTCGCAGCAGGTTGCACCATGGTCGCCAAACCCAGTGAGGTGACGCCCCTTTCGACGATCGCCTTCGTCAGGCTGTGCGAGGAGGCAGGGGTGCCCGCCGGGGTACTCAACCTGGTGCAGGGGTCCGGAGCCGTTCTCGGTCCCGCGCTCACCGACAACCCCGACGTCGACTTCATCTCGTTCACGGGCGGCCTGCAGACCGGCATTGTGATCTCGGAGACCGCCGCCAAGCATGTCACCAAGGTCGCCGTCGAACTCGGCGGAAAGAACCCGCACATCGTCTTCGACGACGCCGACTGGGAATCGTCGGTCGACCAGGTACTCACCGGCGTGTTCCTACACTCGGGCCAGGTGTGCTCGTCGGGCACACGGCTCATCGTGCAGTCCTCCATCGCCGACGGCTTCGTCGACGCTCTCGTCCAGCGCGCCTGCACTATTCGCATGGGCGACGGCCTCGATCCGACCAGCGAGACCGGACCCCTGGTGTCGCAGGCACAACTCGACAAGATGCACGCCTACGTGGCGTCGGCCAAGGACGAAGGCGCCGTGCTGCGTTGCGGCGGCGGACGGCCGGATCGCGACGATCTCGATCCGGGCGGATACTTCTTCTCCCCCACCATCTTCGACCACTGCGACCGGTCTATGACGATCGTCCGCGACGAGACTTTCGGACCGATCCTCACCGTCGAACGATTCGAGACCGAGGAGCAGGCGCTCACACTCGGAAACGACACCGCATACGGTTTGGCCGCGGGAGTCCGCACCTCCGACGCCGCGCTCGGCGAACGGATGGTTCGCGGTCTGCGACACGGAACCGTGTGGCTCAACGACTTCGGCTACTACACACCAGCCGCCGAATGGGGAGGATTCGGCAAGTCCGGCAACGGACGCGAACTGGGCCCGACTGGGCTCGCGGAATACCAAGAAACAAAGCACATCTGGCACAACACCGCGCCGTCGGCGTCGCGGTGGTTCGGACCGGAATGATCACGCGATGAGGAACAATGGCCACAGAGTCTACGCCGACAACCACTTCCGAGGCCGACGGCCTCGAAGACTTCGGATACAAACAGTCGCTCGACCGTAGTATCGGCAAGTTCGCCAGCTTCGCCGCGGGCGTCAGCTACATCTCCATTCTTACCGGGACCTTCCAGCTGTTCTACTTCGGCTTCGGGACCGCAGGACCGGCTTATCTCTGGTCGTGGCCGATCGTCTTCGTCGGACAGCTCTGTGTCGCACTGTGTTTCATGGAGCTCGCAGCCAAGTACCCGGTCGCAGGGTCGGTATACAACTGGGCAAAGCGATTGGGCACGCAGTTGGTTGGGTGGTCGGCGGGCTGGTTGATGCTCACGGCGTCGATCGTCACCCTGGCCGCCGTCGTGTTGGCGCTACAGCTCAATCTGCCGAGACTGTGGAGCGGTTTCCAGATCTACGGCGACGGTTCCACGCCGACGTCGTACGCGGTCAACGCGGTGATCCTCGGCTCGATCCTGGTGGCCCTCACCACCGCCATCAACGCGTGGAGCGTACGGCTCATGGCATTGATCAACAGTGTCGGCGTCTTCGTCGAACTCATCGCAGCCGTACTCATCGCAATCATCCTGGCGTGCAACGTGACCCGCGGCCCGCAGGTCTTCTTTTCCACACACGGGTACGGGGCAGGCGAGAGTGGCGGCTACCTTGGTGCATTCCTCGTCGCGTCGCTGGCGTCGGGTTATGTGATGTACGGCTTCGACACCGCCAGTTCGCTCGGCGAGGAGACCGTCGAACCACGACGCACCGCGCCGAAGGCGATCCTGCGCGCGATTCTTGCGTCGTTCGTCATCGGCGGTGCGATACTCGTTTTCGCGATCATGGCCGGCCCGGATCTTGACGATCCCAAGCTTGGTCAGCCAGACGGCAGCCTGCAGTACATCGTCGAAACCGTGATGTGGGGACCGCTGGGCAAGATCTTCCTCGTCGCCATCGTCATCGCGGTCGTCGTCTGCTCACTCGCCGTGCACACGGCGGCGATCCGATTGATGTTTGCGATGGCCCGCGACAACGCGCTGCCCTTCGGCTCTCATCTGGCCAAGGTCGACCCGAAGCGTCAGACTCCGGTCATTCCCGCTTTCGTCATCGGAATTCTCGCGGTGCTGATACTGGTGATCAACATCGGTCAGCCGAAGATCTTCACGGTGCTGACGTCGATCGCGATCATCATGATCTACCTCGCATATCTGTTGGTCACGATGCCCATGCTGCTCAAGCGTTTTCGAGGTGAGTGGCCACCGAAGGATCTCGCCGAGGGCGGCTACTTCACGATGGGGCGGTGGGGTCTGGCGGTGAACCTGCTGGCCGTCGTCTGGGGCATCGGAATGGCACTGAACCTGGCATGGCCGCGCTCTGCGGTGTACGGCACACCGTGGTTCAACACGTGGGGTGCATTCGTCTATATCGGCATCATCCTCGGGCTCGGGTTGCTCTGGTACTTCACCGTTGGACGTCGGAACATCGGTGTACTGGCATCGCATTCGAGCACCAACGGCATCGCCACGGAGGCCGCGCAGTGACTACCTACGACTACGTGATCGCTGGCGGTGGAACCGCCGGATGTGTTCTCGCCGCACGGCTTTCCGAAGATCCCGACGTCACTGTCTGTCTGATCGAGGCCGGACCGAGTGACGTCGACGATCCGGCGATCCTGGTGTTGGCCGACTGGATGCACCTACTCGACTCCGGCTACGACTGGGACTATCCCGTCGAACCGCAGGAGAAGGGCAACAGCTTTCTACGACACGCCAGGGCCAAGGTGCTCGGCGGATGTTCGTCGCACAACTCGTGTATCGCCTTCTGGCCTCTCGCGCAGGGACTACGGGACTGGGAGGCGATGGGCGCGACCGGTTGGGGACCCGAAGCCGTACTCCCCTACGTCGCGCGCGTGGAGAACAACGTCGCTGACGGGACATACCAGGGCTATCCGCACGGACACGATGGCCCCGTCCGGCTGCGCGACGTGCCGCCCAATGACCCGTGCGGGCAAGCGGTGCTGGATGCGGCCGCCAAGCTCGGCCTCGAGACCGTCGCATTCAACCGCGACGATTGGCACCCGAATGCCGCCGGCTGGCTGCAGATCAACGCGAACGAAGCGGGCGAACGCATGTCGTCATCGCACGCCTACCTGCATCCGATCCTCGACAAGCGACCCAATCTGACTGTGCTGACGAACAGTTGGGTCCGCGAGATCGTCATCGACGACTCTTTACGAGCCACCGGTGTCACGTTCCTGCGGCCGGATCTCAGCGGATACGACACCGTCGACGCACGACGCGAGGTCATCGTGACCGCGGGGGCCATCGACACTCCGAAGTTGTTGATGCTCAGCGGGATCGGACCGGCGGACCACCTGCGCGAGGTCGGAGTCGAGGTGCGTGTCGACTCGCCCGGCGTCGGCGAGAACCTCGACGACCACGTTGAGGGCCTGGTGTTCTGGGAGGCGTCGCAGCCGATGGTCACCGAGTCGACGCAGTGGTGGGAGATCGGCCTCTTTGCCACCACACGTGACGGCCTCGACCACTCGGACCTGATGATGCACTACGGCAGCGTGCCGTTCGACATGAACACACTCCGATGGGGCTACCCAACCACGGAGTCGGGGTTCTGCCTCACACCCAATGTGACGCAGGGACTTTCCCGGGGAACGGTGCGACTGCGGTCGCGCGACTTCCGCGACCGGCCCCGGGTTGACCCGCGCTATTTCACCGATCCCGAGGGCCACGACGAGCGGGTGATGCTCGCCGGTATCCGGCTCGCGCGTGAGATCGGTGCGCAGAGTCCGTTGTCGGAGTGGGTATCTCGCGAACTGGCACCGGGGCTCGACGCCGTGACCGACGACGAGTTGATCGACTACATGCACAAGACGCACAACACCGTGTACCACCCCGCGGGTACCGCGAGGATGGGAGCGGCGTCGGATCCGCTGGCGGTGCTCGATCCCGAGCTGCGGGTGAAGGGCGTTTCGGGTTTGCGGGTTGTCGACGCGTCGGCGATGCCCAAACTGCCCGTCGTCAACCCGAACATCACGGTGATGACCATGGCGGAGAAGTGCGCCGACCTCATCAAGGAGGCGAACCGAAGCCAATGAGCGCTGACTCGTGTCGAGTTCGCCTGGTACGTACACAAGTCGTACCTCAGCGCGAGGCCGAGGAGATTATCTCGATGGCGGCCCGCTCACGACCAGATTGTGTACGTACAGATTGGGTAAGTGGCCGGCAGCCTCAACCCAACGGAATCGACAGGTAGGCTCATGAGCATCATGTCCACCGACGCACCCGACCACGACAAGACCGCAGGTGGCGCCGTGCAGTCCGTCGACCGCGCGCTGCAGATCATGGAGCTGATCGCCGACGCGGGCGCAGCGGGCATCACCGAACTGTCAGTCGCCCTCGGAGTCCACAAGTCGACGGTCTCACGGATCGTGGCATCGCTGGAATCGCGCGGCTTTGTCGAGCAGGCGCCGGGTGGCCGGAAGTATCGCATCGGCTTCACGGTTGTGCGATTGGCCGGATCGACAACCGCCACAATGGATCTCGCCAAGCTCGGTCAGGACGTCTGCGACGACGTGGCCAGGAAGACCGGGGAGACAACCAATCTCGCTGTCCTCGACGCCGCGCAGGCCATCAACGTGGTCGAGTCGCAGGGCTCGTCGAGCGTTGCGCTGAAGACCTGGATCGGGCAGCCGTCACCCGCGCACGCCACGTCGTCGGGGAAGGCGCTGCTCACCGGCTTGAGCGAACGAGAACTCCGCCTGCTCTACTCCGACGAACTACC
>NZ_LZMO01000297.1:0-530 GCF_001665715.1 Gordonia sp. 852002-10350_SCH5691597 | reverse complement strand
TCACCGAGCTCGGTGAACACGAGTCGCCGTCGCGCGCGATGTGGGAGGCGGCGTCGCAGCGCTGGATCGCCGACATCAATCACCGGATCGAGCTGCTCGAGACCATGCGCGACATGATCGGCTCCTGCGTCGGATGTGGTTGCCTCTCGCTGGGTGCGTGCCACCTGCTCAATCCCGGCGATGAGCTGAACCGGCAGGGTGCGGGGCCGCGTCGGCTTCCTATCGACTGACGCGTGCGGCGTCGGACGTAATCGTTAGGCTGAGCATCATGGCCCGATCGACTCGCGTGGCCCTCGCTCTGGGAAGTGGGGGAGCTCGCGGCTACGCACACATCGGCGTCGTTGCCGAACTCGACGCACGTGGGTACGAGATCGTCAGCGTCGCCGGATCATCGATGGGCGCGCTGGTCGGCGGGCTCTACTGTGCCGGGCGCCTCGACGACTACGTCGACTGGATCAGCGGTTTGTCGCAGCTCGACGTGATGCGATTGCTCGACGTCTCGCTGTCCAAACCGGGCGGGATGATCGGTG
>NZ_LZMO01000296.1:0-21668 GCF_001665715.1 Gordonia sp. 852002-10350_SCH5691597 | reverse complement strand
GCAGCCAAACGACACAGTTTCTCCGCCACCACCGCATCCGCCGACCCCACCACAGCCGACACCAAAGCCGAAGGCGCGCCCTCGTTTCCACCGTTGCTGTTCGCGTGCCGCCACCCCCGCCCCACGTCGTATCGAATATGTGTTCTACACTACCCGACAATACGGACAACGTCGAGGAAATTCTCGAACACATGATCGAATGTGTGGATGGCCGCCGACCCGGTGATTCCGAACCCAGGACCGGCCGCCTGGCGTGCCGCTCCACTACGCTCTTCGCCGTGCACAGTCGCCCGCACGCTCGACGCTTCCCGCGGTTTCCGCCGCGCGCAGTGCTGGCCCTCGGCGGGTGCGACGTGCTCGTGATGTCGACGACGATCAGCGGATAGTGTTGTCCGCCATGCCATTCCACGGTAGACACTGCATCGGTCGACATCTCGGCAGTCGACATCCCGGCGGTCACGGCCGCGTCGTCGGACAGTTTGCAGACGCTACGGCTCATCGTCGTACTGATCGCAGCGCACCATCCACAGTGCTACGCACGTACCCGATCTGGCGCACCGACGAACGCCGGCAGATCCGGGCGGGCGCAACGTAATTCGAGCTCACCTTGCATCGCGCTATTCAGCGCGGCACCGCCACTGCTACCGCTCAGCGATACTCACGGCACCGCCCGCGGTGCGGTGTGGTCGGTCCATTGCGCCCCGTTCCAATAACGCACCAGAACCGCGTCGGCCGACTCCGGATACCAGCCGGGCGGCACAGACGGCGGCGGCGGGATGATCTCGATCGAAGCCGGTTCCGAAACTCGCGGCTCAGGAGCCGGCGCAACCGCAGAAGCTGAAGGGACGGCAGCAGGCGCAGCCGGGTTCGGCCTGGGTGCAGCGACCTTCGCTACTACGACGGCATCGAGCTTTTCTCGAACTCGGTCAACCACCGCGATACCGTCGGCTTTGACCACACTCTTGGCCTCGAGGACCTTCTCCCGCGAGACGATCGCAATCGTCCCAGCACCACTCCCTGCGACCATGTGATCGAAGTGATCGAGGAAAAATCGGCTGTCTCGACGACGAGTTTGCTCCTGCTGTGGGATGTGAACAAGACCCGGGAATCGGTACCCACGAGACGTCGTCGCCCCCGGGCGTGCGCTCCCGTGCTGTCTCGGAGCGGTGTCGGAATCGTACATGCGCGGCATCGTCACCCCTCCACGACCACGCCTATGACGACCGCCCGCGATCCTGTGCACGCAGACCCGCGTACTTCCGCCGGAAACGTTCGACGCGTCCCTCGGTGTCGACGACCCGCGCGGTGCCGGTCCACAGCGGATGCTACGCGCTCGTGATGTCGACGACGATCAGCGGATAGTGTTGTCCGTCAGTCCATTCCACGGTCTCCGTCGACGTCGCGGTCGACCGGGTAAGGAATGGCGTGCCGGTCGCGGCGTCGCGGAAGACGACCGGGTGGTAGTCGGGATGGATGTCAGATTTCATGGGAGATCCCCTTTCTCGGAATAGTTGCGCTGTTGATCGGTGTCGAGGCCGTCTGTGATGGAGAGCAGCCCTGACCCGGGATGCGTGCTGTCGGCGCAGGGGTCCTCGTGCCGGGTGCCGAACGGGTCGTCGTACTCGCGCCAGGCATCCGGCCCCTCCGCCATTTCGACGTCGGTGAGCGTGGCGGCGTGCAATGCCTCGACAATCTCGGTGACGTCGGCGCGGTGCGCCAGGATCGTCAGCGCGTTGTGACGGTCACCGAAAGTCTCGTCCCACCGAAGCGCCGCCATCGCGAGACGAGTCTCCTCGACGTCGGAACGCTCGTCGGCCGACATCGCCGCGAGCCACTGCCCCGCTTCCTCGACCCGTAGCGCCCCGCCGGCGGACTCCAACCAGAACACGTCGTCGAATCGGGTGGCCAGCCACAGCCTCCCGCGAGAGCAGATCACGCCGTCGAGCAGATGGTCGAGGGCGTCGTGCAGGCGCGTCGGATGGAAGGGTCTGTCGCTCTCGAACACAGCCATCGACACGCCACATTCCGTGGTCAACGGTGGAGTTCCGCGCAGCAGCGGGTCATGCGGACCGAAGACAGCGCCGCGTCGGGCGGTCGGGCCGATCGCGCGCAGCAACTGAATCAGAATGCCCGGCCGGATGGGTCGTTGCGGCAACTCCATCACGATCGGAGCACCGGGCGCGAGGCGACGCAAGACCTCCATCAGCCGCGCCGACGACCATGCATCGCGAAACGCCGGGTCGGCGCCCGCGAGCACCAATGCGTCGGCGAAGGCGACCTGACCAACCGCCACCTGAGCCAGGGTGCGATCGTCGTCGGCCACAGCAGAATCCAACTCAGCAGACCACTCGACTAGCCCCGCCTCGCCGAGTGTGACGTCACCGCTCGCGGCGTCGAGCCACTCCATCTCCGACACGCACGCGATGGTCGCGTCGACGGCGACGTCGTACCCCGCGGGAGCGTCGACGAATCCCGGCATGTCCGAGCAGACGACATGCTCGATCGCCCAGCACAGCGCCTCGGGTTCGATGAGCGGATCGAGTTGCAGCACAATGCGTTCCACCGTTGATCGCTGATGGAGTCGACGCAGTAGCGGGAGCAGGTCGATCCGTAGCGTGCACGACACGCATCCGTGCTCGAGCGAGATCTCGCGAATGTCGGTGTGCTCGACGCCGTCGAGGTCGATCGTGCGTGTCGTGCGCAGCACCCGACCACTGGGTAGCGACGAGAGGTCGTGGTGGACCAGCGTGGTCCCAGCCATCGCGAGCGCGTCCGTGGTCCGCGCCAGCGCGTCCCTGTCGAGCCCGGTGACCAGTGTCATCGGAGTGCGCGGTCTCGACGGCCTGCGTCGTGCATCAGTTGGATCGGCCTGCACAGCCTCGCTCCTTCACTTCAGATTTATTGGCAACGATTTCCATTTAGCGTGTCGCCACGATAGCGTGGAATACCGCACTAACGCCAATCGTTTCCAACAAGGAGGTTGTGCCGTGGCAGCACGATGTCAGGTCACCGGGAGAACGCCGGGGTTCGGCAATCAGGTGTCGCACTCGCACCGAAGGACCTCACGTCGTTGGAACCCCAACATCCAACGACGCCGCTACTACCTGCCCACCGAACGACGTTTCGTGACGCTCGACGTGAGCGCCAAGGGCATCAAGACCATGGACCACAAGGGCATCGAAGCCGTGGTCGCACAGATACGCGCACGAGGAGAGAAAGTCTGATGGCTCGCAACGAGATCCGACCCATAGTCAAACTCCGGTCGACGGCCGGAACCGGCTACACCTATGTCACCCGTAAGAACCGCCGCAATGATCCCGACCGCATGGTGATCCGCAAGTACGACCCGATCGCCAAGCGTCACACCGAGTTCCGTGAGGATCGCTGATGGCAAAGAAGTCCAAGATCATCCGCAACAAGCAGCGTCGTGAGACCGTTGCCCGCTTCGCCGAACGACGTTCGGCACTGAAGCGGACCATCGTCGACGCTGCCGCAACACCCGAACAGCGCGCACAGGCGCAGCGCGACCTGCAGGCGCTGCCCCGCAACGCGAGTCCGACGCGCGTCCGCAATCGCGACGCCGTCGACGGCCGCCCGCGTGGCTACGTCGGCAAGGCAGGCGTGTCGCGCGTCCGCTTCCGCGAACTCGCCCATCGCGGCGAACTACCGGGCATCCACAAGTCGAGTTGGTGAGTACCGTCGGGTGTGGGCGCTCACAGCGTCCGCACCCTGCGGCCAACCACCCATTACCCACTACAGAGGACTTCACCCATGGCGAAGCGAACACCGCGTCGGCCACGGCCAGGCGCCGACACCAAGCCAAAGCAGACCCGCAATCAGCTCAACGCGCTCGGCATCACCGACGTCGACTACAAAGACGTGAATCTTCTGCGCAAGTTCCTGTCCGACCGCGGCAAGATTCGCAGCCGACGCGTCACGGGACTGACCCCGCAGCAACAGCGCCAGGTGGCCACCGCCATCCGCAATGCGCGCGAAATGGCGTTGCTGCCCTTCGTTTCTCAGCGCTGACTCTCGCCACTGCTGAGTCTCAGCCGGTTCCGGTTGCCCACAGGCGCGGTATCCGCGCGCCTGGGCAACCGCAACATTCAGCGAGTCACGACCCGCGCTGCATGTCGAGGCTGATCTCCTCGGCGTCGAGTTGCCCGAGTGCGCGGCTCAGAGCCGACGAACTGTACGTTCCCTGACTGCGCAGCTTGAGCAACTTCTTACGCTGTGCGGCGATGATCTCTCGACGCGTTCGTCGGATCTGCACGCGTTCTTCGAAGCTGAGGCCGTACGGCGTGCTCGCGCCGGCGGGGACCACACCGCTATTCGGATCGTCGGCCGAACCGTCATCGGAATCGGTGACGGCGCCGGCCTCGGCGTCCTCCTCGGCCTCGCGGCTGACCTGTTCGAGTCGCGGTCGTAACCACGGGATCTGTCTGACCGTCTCGGACTCGGCCATCACCTTCTGGGCGGTGGCGTCGAGTTCTGCACGAAGCCGTCGACGTTCAGCGAGCATCGATTCGCTGTCGTCGCCGATCTTGAGCGTGCGGATCAACCAGGGAAGCGTGCCACCCTGGATCAGCAACGACGCCGCCGCGACCACGAACGCGACGAGAACCAGCAGCGGCCTGCTCGGGGTATCGTCCGGCAGCGTCTGAGCCGCGGCCACCGTCACCACGCCGCGCATTCCGGCCCACACCACGATCGCCGACTCCTTCGGCCCCAGCGGCGCTTCGGTGTAGTAGTCGATGTCGGCGAGGGTGCGCGTGATCCGCGAGTTGATGCGGGCCGCGGTGTCCGTGGAGACGGGCGGCATGTCGCCTGCCGCGAGTTTGGTGGCGTCGCGGTGGCGGCGTCGTCGAAAAGCCCTGCGCCACCAGTGTCGACTCCGACGTTCCTGGTCGCGGTCGACGTCGTCGCTCGGCGTCACCGAGAAATCCGCGAGCATCGGGCGGATCTGATCGCCGCGCCGTCGCTTCCGGTCGAGCCACCACGCCAGCGGCACGACGTACAGGGCTCGCACGAGCAGCGCGACACACAACACCGACAGCCCGATCCACACCGCGTTCGGCACGCCTTCGTGGTCGTTGTGGACGTCGGACATGAGGGTGAAGAGCTCGAGACCCATCAGCAGGAACACCGCGCCCTCGGCGATCAGCTCGACGACGCGCCAGTTCTGCATGTCCGAGATGCGGTGCTGCGGCGTGAGATACCTGACCGCGCCCGCCCCGGTGATCAGGCCCGCGGTGACCGCGGCGACGAGACCCGACGCACCGATCGCTTCCGCGGGCACGTACGCGATGTAGGGAACGGTGAACGAGATCGCGGTGTTGGCCGTGGCGTCGCGCATCCGCGACCGCACCCACAGGTTGGCGACGCCCACCGCTGCACCGATGGCAACCGCGCCCGCAACGGCGAAGACGAAGTTCAACGCCACGCCCCAGAACGAGATCGTGGCCGCGGTCGCCGCCACGGCAGCACGTAGGAGCACCAGCGCCGATGCGTCGTTGAGCATGCTCTCGCCCTCGAGCACCGCGACGACGCGCGAGGGTACGCCCATCCGCTTGGCGATCGACGTCGCCACGGCGTCGGTCGGACTCACGATCGCGCCCAACGCGACACCCGTCGCCAACGAGATCCCCGGCACCACAAGCGTCAGGAACCACCCGACGACCACGGCACTGAGGATCACCAGCACCACCGACAGCGTGCTGATCGCGGTGAAGTCCCTGCGGAAGTCCATCGTCGGCATACCGATGGCCGCCGAATAGAGCAGCGGGGGAAGCACTCCGACCAGAATCCACTCGGGATCGACGTGGAACGCGGGCACGAACGGCATGATGCCGATCACCGCGCCGACGAATACAAGAACAAGAGGTGCCGGAATCCGCAGGCGAGGGGCGATGTCGGTCACCAGCGCGATGAAGAGGACCGCCGCAACAACGATCAGCACCTTTTCCATCGCACCGGCCCCTTTCAGAGACTGTCGCCCGCCACTGAACAACACTTCCACCGAAAACTGTGCCATTGGCTGTTGACAACAAATTCGGTGCCACTTACCGTCGAAAGCCTACGGTGTGACACCCCACACTGTCGGCTGTGTTCACGCACCACATGCATCCGCGGAAGGCGATTCTCATGACCAAGGCACTGAGGTACGACCCCGACGAGACGGTGTCGATCGACGCCCCGCACGGACTTCCCCGCGCCGAATACGAGCAGGTCCTCGACGACCTCTCGTCGGCGTCGGTTCACCGAAACTTCGATCCCTACCTCGACATCGACTGGGACGCTGCGGACATGGCCGTCGTGCCCGACGATCCACGCTGGGTGCTCAACTACGAGGTCGACCCCATCGGCCGCCACCCCTGGTATCAGCAACAGCCGCTGGACAAGCAGATCCGCATCGGCATGTGGCGACAGGCGAACGTCGCGAAGGTCGGATTGCAGTTCGAGTCGATCCTGATCCGCGGCCTGATGCAATACAGCTTTAAATTGCCCAACGGCGCCAAGGAATTTCGCTACACCACGCACGAATCGAAAGAGGAGTGCAACCACACGCTCATGTTCCAGGAGCTGGTCAACCGGATCGGCATGGACGTTCCGGGCGCCAAACTCGGCTACCGACTGATCTCTCCTGTGGTGCCCCTGGTATCCACGATGTTCCCCACCATCTTCTTCTTCGGCATCCTCGGCGGCGAGGAGCCCATCGATCATCTCCAAAAGGACTTCCTGCGCATGCGATCCGACCTGCACCCCGCGATGGCGGCCGTCATGCAGCTACACGTCGCCGAGGAAGCACGTCACATTTCGTTCGCGCATCATCACCTCCGAGAGAACGTCGCCCGCAAGGGCCGTTTCCAGCGTTTCGTGCTGTCGCTGATGTTCCCCCTGGCCATGCGCATCCTGCTCGGCGCGATCATGGTCCCGCCTCGCAGTTTCATGCATGAATTCGACGTTCCGCGCGAGGTGATGCGCAACATCTTCTGGCGCGCCGAGTCATCGAAGCGGGTGCGCCGCAACGTGTTCGGCGATGTACGGATGCTCGCCGAGCAGTGCGGCCTGATGAATCCGGCCTCCCGCGCAATGTGGCGAGCACTCGGGATCTCGGGCCGTTCGTCACGGTTCCGCAGCGAACCGACCTACACCGCGGCCTGAGCCCGATCACTCAACCCCTGCCACCGAAAGAGTAACGGGCCCAACATGCCACATGTCGTGACCCAGTCGTGCTGCGGCGACGCCTCGTGCGTCTACGCGTGCCCGGTCAACTGCATCCACCCGACACCGGACGAGCCGGACTTCGCGACGTCGGAGATGCTCTACATCGATCCGACGACCTGCGTCGACTGCGGGGCATGCGTCAGTGCGTGCCCGGTGGGGGCGATCGTTCCGTCGCATCGAATCCCGTTGGGGCAGGAACGTTTTGCCGACATCAACGCACTCGCCTACGCGGCCGAAGGACAGCTAGGTCTCACCGACGCACGGTTCCCCGTCGACCCGGTGCAGCGGCTTCCACTCGCGCCGATCGAGCACCCGCGGGCACTCGATTTCGACGAGCCGGTGTCCGTGGGCATCGTCGGATCGGGGCCGTCGGCAATGTATGCGGCAGACGACCTGCTCCGCCACCGCTCCGTGTCGGTGACGATCTACGAACGTCTCCGACGCCCCTTCGGCCTCGCCCGCTACGGCGTCGCCCCGGATCACACCCGAACCCGCAAAGTCATCGACCTGTTCGACGACATCGCCCGCAATCCACGAGTCGAGATCCTCCTCGACACCGAGGTCGGCCGTGACATCACGCTCGACGACCTGCGCGCACGGCATCACGCCGTGATCTGGGCGGGAGGTGCGCCGACGGATCGTCGCCTCGAGATCGAGAACATCGACGCTCCCGGCGTCGGATCGGCCACGTCGTTCGTCGGTTGGTACAACGGCCATCCCGACTTCGCCTCGCTCGATCCCGACCTGTCGCACCGCAGTGCGGTCGTCGTCGGGAACGGCAACGTCGCACTCGACGTCGCGCGCATCCTCGTCGGTGGTGCGCAAAGACTGGCCAAGACGTCGATCGCCCCTCGTGCGCTTGCCGCGCTGGAGTCGTCGTCGATCGAGCAGGTCACGGTGCTCGGGCGTCGAGGTCCAGAGCATGCCGCCTTCACGTTGCCCGAACTCGTCGGCCTCGCCGACAACGGCGTGCGAGTGGTCACCGACCCCGCCGACTTCACAGACGTGCCCTTCGACGACCTCGACGCGGTGGCACGGGCCAAGCTCGAACTCCTCGCAGAACTGGCGACCGACGAGCCCGTCTCCGGTCGCCACATCCGCCTCGCGTTCCACCACACACCGCAGGCGGTGTCGGTCGACGGCTTCGGCGCCGCTGACGGACTCGTCGTCACGAACACAGGCGGCACCCACACGACGACGCTGCCCGCGGGACTGATTCTCACCTCAGTCGGGTACCGCGGTCGGCCTGTCCCCGGACTTCCATTCGACGCCGCGCGCGGCGTGATCCCGCACGACCAAGGACGCGTCGTCGACGAGGGTCGTCGTGTGCCGGGGATGTACGTGACCGGGTGGATCAAGCGCGGGCCGTCGGGCTTCATCGGTACCAACAAGACAGACTCCGGCGAGACCGTCGCTTCGCTGTTGGCCGATCTCGAAGCCGGTCTGCTGCCGCGACCGTCGCACCAACAGACGCGGGGGTCACGCGCAACGCTCGTCCGGGCCGGCCGCTGATCGGTAGATTTGCGGGCATGAGCCCTTCAAAGCCGACTCAACAAGCCGAATACGACCGCACGACGACCGAGGCGAACCTGCCGCTGCTCGCGACGGAAATGCGTCTCGGCCTCCGCGAGTACGTCAAAGACGAGGGGCTAAAACTTGACGATCAGTCCCCCGCGTGGGTCACCCGCAGTTCGCAGTCGGTGAAGCCGGGTCCGCTGGCGCCACAGAGCTCAGAACCCGACACCGACGACACCGATTTCGGGACGCTCGTCGTGCTGACGCCCGCGCATCTGATCGTCGAGGTGGTCGGGTCGAGCAAAGGAGTCGTCGTGACGTCTGTGCCATTTGCGCAGGCCACGCTGTCGCCGACGGACGCGTTGTCGACCAATCCTTCCGAGCGTGGGTTCACGGTGTCCGGCTTCGACGACGCCGGGCCGCTCGGCAACACCTGCCACATCGGGCTCGGACCGGAGTCGGAAGCCGACGACTGTTTTGCCGCTGTGCGTTCCGCAATTTTCAGTGCCGCCGGTATCTGAATCGACGCAATGTCACAATTCGGTTTCCTACGTTCGAATGACACCGACTGAGCGTCGCATAGACATGCGCTCACGAGTATCGTCATCCCGCGACGGGGGTGGCCTTGGGGATGAACAACACACTTTCACGGTTTGCTTATATCGATGCAGCACGGTCGACAGCTCAGAACTTCGTCGACCTCGTGTGCAGCATCGACAACCCAGACGCGTCGCTGGGAAGGCGGTCGAAGTGGACCATCGCAGAGTGTGTCGGACACGTCGCCAGCGAGCCCTCCCGCTACCTTGACCTGGCATGTGGCGCCACAGCGTGGCCGAGCCGCCCCTCTGATCTCAAGGACATCTACGCAAAGCAGATCGCGAATCTGACCACCCGTGACGTACACAAGCTCGCGGCAAGGCTTCTCGACGACCTCGACGAACTGTTGAATCTGGTCGGCCACTTCGGTGCGCGGGTGCCCGTCATGCCCGTCGAAGGTGATTGCCGCGGAGTCCGCGCCGACTCCGCGCTCGGCATACTGATCGGGAAAATGACCGTGCACGGCCACGACATCGCGCGAACGGTCGGCGCCCACTGGGAACTCGACCCCGGTGTCGCACCGCTGGTCGCACGCGGACGGCACCAACTGTTGCCCTGCTGGATCGATCATCTCGGCGAGGCGTCACCCGACGCCACGTTCGAGATCCGATTCCGCGGGACCGACGAGCGCTTCGTGTACCAGTTCGCCGACGGACACCTCGAGATCAATCCCGACGAGCACGCCGATCCCGATCTCTACGTGAGCGTCAAACCGGCTGCGGGCGTGCTGATCGGCTACGGCCGCATGTCTCCGATACGTGGGCTACTGACAGGACGAGCCATGGCCTGGGGTCCCAGTCCATGGCTCGCTACCCATCTTGTCAAGCGGTTCGCGCCGCTTGATGCCTGACGCGACCGCCGCCGCGCTGCTGTCCACGACTCTGCGTGTTCGAGCCCTGCTGACCACGCGGCTGACCGCCGCGCGCCTGGCCTGAGCCGCGCTGGCTCGAGCTACCCTGCCCGGAACTGCGCTGGCCCGAACCACGCTGGCTCGACCCGCGCTGACCCGAACCACGCGAGCTCTGCGCGTCGCGGGGTCCGCCGCTGCGGCGTCGTGCACCGTTGGCGCCACCACGACCACGTCCACCGCCGGCTCCCTGACGGGACTGTCCGGCAGGGCGGGCGGGCTCCGGTGTCGGCTCGACTCGCTCGGCGCGTGCGCCGACGAGAGCGTCGACCTCTGCCGAGCTCGGGCGCACCCGAACCGGCTTGACCTTGATCGCAGCCTTGCCGAGCAAGCCGGCAACGTCGCGACGCTGATCCGGCAGGCACAGTGTGACGACATCGCCCGCGTTGCCCGCACGCGCGGTGCGGCCGGAGCGGTGGAGGTACGCCTTGTGCTCGGCGGGCGGGTCGACGTGGACGACGAGCTCGATGGCATCGACGTGCACACCGCGCGCGGCGACGTCGGTCGCCACGAGCACGCGCACACCGCCCTCGCCGAACGCCTTCAGGTTCCGATCACGTTGCGGCTGAGACAGATTGCCGTGCAGGTCGACGGCGGGGATGCCGTCGGAGGTGAGCTTCTTGGCGAGCTTGCGCGCCTGATGCTTGGTACGTGTGAAGAGGATTCGACGTCCCGTTCCCGATGCGAGCTCGGCGACCATGGCGTTCTTGTCGGCGTGCTCGATCTCGAAGACGTGGTGCGTCATAGCCTCGACGGGCGACGTGGCCTCGTCGACCGAGTGCATCGTCGGATTGTCGAGGAAGCGCTTGGCCAGCTTGTCGACGCCGCGGTCAAGGGTGGCCGAGAAGAGCATCCGCTGTCCGTCGGCAGGCGTTGCGGCCAGGATTCGGGTGACTCCGGGAAGGAAGCCCAGGTCGGCCATGTGGTCGGCCTCGTCGATGACGGTGATCTCGACGTTGTCGAGACGAACGATGCGCTGCTGCATCAGGTCTTCGAGTCGTCCGGGGCATGCGACGACGATGTCGACGCCGCGCCCGAGCGCCTGCTCCTGACGGGCCTGCTTGACGCCACCGAAGATCGTGGTGACGGTCAGGCCGACGGCCTTCGCCAGCGGCTCGACCGCGGTGGCGATCTGTGTGGCCAACTCACGCGTCGGCGCGAGGATGAGGCCGGTGGGCGCGCCGGGGACGCGGTCGACGTCGAGCTCGGCCAGTCCGGCGACCAGCGGGATCGAAAACGCAAGTGTCTTACCGGAACCCGTACGGCCGCGGCCGAGGACGTCGCCGCCGTCGAGTGTGGCGGGAAGGGTGTCGGTCTGGATGGGGAAAGCCTCGGATTTTCCGTCCGCGGCAAGGACTTTCACGATCTCGGCAGGTACGCCGAGCTCGGCAAATGTAGTCATGTAAAAGGTCTCTCTACGTGCTCATCAGCACTGCGGACCACGGTGGCCTGTGCTGTGGTGGCGAAATCGCGGGTGCGCGAAGTCGTTTCGCCGTATGAAGTCAAAGAGCGGTGGTCGACCCCGGGCTATGTGGGGGACCCGCCGCGAGAATTGCGATCTACGACGCGTTGGCTATGTCTGTGCACGCCAATATGTACACCGTACGCGAGGTCGTCCGAGTGAGCGAATCATGGTGAGCGCAGTCACGTTTACGCTCCGAAGTGGCTGCGGCGGAAATGTCAGAAAGCTTCGCTGACCAGTACCGCGAATGTGCCGGGCTCCAGTGCGTCGAAGACATGGTCGGCATCTCCGGGATACGAGATGTAGTCGCCGGGCCGAAGCTCGACCGGATCGTCGAGGGGTCCAACCAACGCCCTCCCCGCAGACAGAACGACATGTTCGACGACGCCGCGCGCGTGCGGGCGAGACACTTTCGGCTCCCCCGGCTCGGCGCGCAGCAAGAAGATGTCGCGTCGCGACGACGGCGAAGCCGCGGACAACAGCGTCGAGATGTACTCGGCGGTCGCCGACGGAATGGCCGGTCCGTCACCGAACCTGATCACCTCCACCCGACGCGGCGGGGTGTCGACGAGGTCGGAGAAGGTCAGGCCGAGCGCCTCACTCAGCGCCCAGACGGTCTCGATGCTCGGGTTACCAAGACCCTGCTCTAGCTGCGACAACGTCGACTTACCAATGCCCGCACGCCGGGCGAGTTCGCCGATGGACAGGCCGACGCGAGCCCGCTCTCGCTTGAGCGCCGCCGCGATCACCGCGGTGGGACCGGACGCCGTCGGATCGGCCTCCGACCGACCCGCAGCGCCACCGAGGTGGTCGTCCGGCGAATCGTCCGAGTGTTCATCTTGACGAACAGTACCCATATGTTCATCATAGTGGTCATGCGTTCGTCATGGGAAACACTCGGCTACGACACGCTGCGCAGCGTCGCAGTGATGGCTATGTCGGTGTTCGTCATCGGATGCTCTTACGGCGTCGCGGGTCACAGCGCAGGGTTGAGTTGGTGGCAGATCCTGACCATCGCCTGCGTGGTGATGGCCGGTTCGAGCGAATTCGTCTTCGTCGGCATTCTCGCCACCGGCGGACTTCCTATCGTCGGCGCGCTCGCCGGCCTGCTAGTCAACACCCGCAACCTCGGCTACGGCTTGTCCGTCGGGCCGTACCTCGGGTCGGGCATGCGCCGACTCGTCGGAGCACACATGGTGAACGACGAGACGGCCGCCCTGACCGCCGCCGCACCCGACGCCGAGCGCGCACGCGCAGCGTTCCTGTGGTGCGGCATCGGCGTACTCGTCTCGTGGCCGGCGGGATCAGCCGTGGGTTCCGCTGCGGGGCAGATCATCTCGAGCCCCGAGACACTTGGACTCGACGCCGCGTTCCCCGCACTACTGGCCGCACTGGCGATTTCGGCACTGCGCGCACAACGTTCCGAGCGCGGCAAGCTCGGCGCGTCGCTGGCCCTGGGCGCCGTGATCGCCGTTGCCACAACGCCTTACGTCCCCGCGGGCGTCCCGGTCCTGCTCGCCCTTACCGGGCTCCTTGCCGGCGTGCCGCTCCCCCGCCGCGGCGCCGACCGCGCGCACCGTACTGCCGACCGTGCGCTCCATCCAGCCGACAGTGCGCTTCCTCATGCCGACCGTGCGTCTCGTTACGCCGAAAGTGCGCTCCAGACCGCCGAGCGTGCGTCGTGACGCACGGCACGCAACTGTTCATCGGCGTCGCGGTGCTGGCCGCGGGTACCTATGCCCTGCGGTTGGCCGGTCCCCTGCTGCGCTCGCGAATTACCGTGTCGGACAAAGTGCGCGCGCTGATCGACCGCGCCGCGCTGGTTCTGTTGGTCGCGGTCGCCGCGACCGGCGCTCTCTACGCCGGGCAGGACCTGTCCGGATGGGCGCGGCCGGCGGGAGTTGCCGCCGGGGTGGTGGCCGCACTGCTCAAGGCACCGCTGATCGTGGTGATCTTGCTGGCGGCAGGTGTTGCCGCCGGCCTCCGCGCGGCCGGCGTCGGGTGAGTTTGCTCCTACACCGGGTACGCGGCATGTACGTTATGCGCGCTTGACCCAAATCCCTTCTCCGCGAACCGGACACGACGGCACCGGGGTTTCGAATCACCGGGCGCGAGAGCTTGTCATCGGCACACGAACGCCCGAAGATCTTTGAGTACGCATCGATCTACCGAGGGACCCTCACATGCGCAAGTGCTCGACGCCGCGTCTTCTGGCCATACTGACCGCAGCCATTCTTGGACTGGGTTCGGCCGTCACGTGTGCCGCAACTGCGCAAGCGGCTCCCCGCCTTCCGACCAACCCGATCGGCACCCCGACCTACACGGTGAACGTCAACAAGCCCGGCGGACCCCCGGGATACATCTTCTACACAACGGGTTGGGCCGCAGCGGTACCGCTGCCCGTCGTTCCACGCGGACTCGGCAACACAGATCAATCAGCCGTCATCGTCGACAAGTCCGGGCGGGTCGTGTGGCGATACACCGTCGCCCAAGGCGGCAGCATCTCGAACTTCCGCACGCAGACTTATCAGGGACGCAAGGTGCTCACCTGGTGGGAAGGCTCCGGTCAAGGTGGTCACGGCGCGGGAGTCGACGTCATCGCCGACACCCGTGGGCACATCATCAAGAGGATCACCCCTGCGGGACTCGGCTCCGATGTCCACGAATTCCGGCTCACACCTGACGGTCGGGCACTGATCACGTCATACCACCAGGTCAGCGCCGACCTCACGTCCGTCGGCGGCCCCAAGCGCGGGACCCTCCTCGATTGCGTCGCCTCGATCGTCGACGTCGCCAGCGGCCGGACGCTGACCGAATGGTCTGCACTACAACATATTCCGCTCACGGCGTCGGCCGCCCGATACACCGGCCTCGGCGGCGCAGCCACCTTCGACCCGTTCCACATGAACTCGATAGTGCTCGACCCGGTCGGGAACCTGCTGATCTCGTTCCGAAACCTGAACGCCGCCTACAACATCGACGCTCGTACCGGTCAGATCCTCTGGAGCGTCGGCGGAAAGCACTCGAGCTTGCGCATGGGGCCAGGAACAGACTTCTTCGGCCAACACGACGTCGAGTACGCCGATCCCCATACGATTCGCTTGTTCGACAACAACATCAACGTTGCCACCCAACTCGGCGACTCCAGCATCAAGTGGATTCGACTCGACCCCACTCGACGCACCGCGACTCTCGTTCGGCGCCAAGCACATCCCGCAGGCCTGGCCACCGCAGCCACCGGCAACGCCCAGGCAGTGGCCGACGGATACACCTTCGGCAGCTGGGGTACCGCCCCGCACATCTCGGAGTTCTCACCGTCGGGCGAAATGACCTACGACGCAACGCTTCCGGTCGGCACCTATCGCGCCTACCTCGACACGTGGCCGTGACCGCACGCGATTCGGCATTGAACGACACAAGATAGCGCCCACCACTCAGCCGAGCGCCATTCGTAGATCCCACAGTGGCGCATGGGGTTCCATCTGCCACTGGCGTACGGCGTTGAGGCGGATGATCCGCGTGGTGCCCAGAATCAGCAGCGCGGCGAGGGGTAGTTCGGCGAGGAATGCGGTGAGTAGCGAGACCCACCGGTCGTCGGGGGCCGCGGTCATGATGTCGAACCAGGCGTCGCAGATGAGCAGGATTCCGGTGGTGAATCCCGCGAGGACCAGCAGTTGGCGACGCAAGAACGCCAGCACCGCGGTCGCGGTCATCATGGTGACGAGCAGAACGTCGAAGCCAATCCAGGTGACCGACCAGTTGTGGGCGACGTAGTCGACCGGCAGGGTCAGCCCGAGAAAGACGATCCACGGGATGAGCGCAGTCGCGCCGATCGCCATCACACCGATCCGCACGCGCCGAATCCTGCTGCGCACAACCGGACTCGGCGCTATGCCGTCGAGCGGGCGGGACAGTCGGGCAATCAGATCCCGACGCTGCTCCGCAGTCAGAGCTGCGATCTCGGCGTCGGACAGGATGTCATGACTCATGACGATCACCTCTCGGAGCGGGACGATTCCGTATTACCCGCTCGGGAGCCTCATCTGCCAACTACGCACCCGTTGCGCCGAAGAGTTGCTCGTAGCGTTGCTTCGGCTCGAGCGGGAGTCCGGACTTCACAAGCTTTGCCCAGTCGTCCGCCAATACTTCCTGCTCGCCCGACTCGACGGCGTCGAGCCCGGCATTCGCCAGCTCGGCGGGTGAGAGCTTGGGTGCGTCCATGCCCTGCGACATGTCGGTGTCGACCAAACCCATGTGGACGGCCGTGACCTGCGTGCCCTGCGCGGCCAACTCCAGCCGGGTGCTGTCGGTGAGCATCCACGCCGCTGCTTTCGACGCGGCATACGCGCCGGCGCCCGGTGCGGTGAACCACGACAACGCAGACACGACGTTGAGGATTGCTCCCCCACCATTCGATTCGAGGATCGGCGCGAAAGCACGGGTCAGAAGCAGCGGCCCGTAGAAGTTGGTGTCCATCTCACGACGGATTGCCGCCTCATCCCCGGACACCAGCGGGGTTCCCGTGGAGATGCCCGCATTGTTGATCAGCAGATCGACGTCGGTCGCCACCGCAGCAGCCGCGGCGATGTCGTCGGGATTGGTGACATCGAGCGAGATCGCCTCGACGCCATCCGCGTGGATGGTGCTGGCGTCGCGAGCCGCCGCGTAGATCTTCGACGCCCCGCGGCGCTTGAGTTGTTCGACGAACGCCGCTCCGATTCCCCTGTTTGCGCCGGTGACGAGCACAACCGCACCCTCGATGTTCATGATGATTCCATTCTGTATCGATCGCTAGCTTATTGACTCAGTCACCGTAACACATTCTGTAACGGTCGCTATGTTATTGTCGGACCGTGGCAGGCCGACCTCGGAGTTTCGATCGCGACGCCGCCCTGCTGGCGGCCGTCGAAGAGTTCTGGCGTTCGGGATACGACGGCTCCTCGATCGCGCGCCTCACTGCCGCCATGGGCATCACGGCACCGAGCCTGTACGCGGCCTTCGGCGACAAACAGCACCTGTTCGACGAGGCGTCGGCGCTCTACTTCGACCGCGCGATCGCAGCAGTCGACGACGCAACCGCGCTGCCGACCGTCGAGCAGGCGGTCGCCCGAGTTCTCGACGACACCGCGCACGCCCACACCGGCCCCACGACGCCACCCGGCTGCCTGATGCTGACCGAACCGCGCCTGAGTGCGCAGCGGGAGACCTTGCGGGCGCGCCTACAGGCCCGACTCGACCAGGGCGTACGAGACGGAGATCTCGCCGCCACAGTCAACAGCGATCAGTTCGCAGAGTTCCTCGTTGCCGTTCTTCGTGGAATGTCGGGATGCGCGCGCGACGGCGGCTCGACGCAGGACCTCCTGAACATCGCCGACACCGCGATGACGGCGCTGCGGGCGGTGAGCGCAGGGGCGCAGGCTAAGCACTCCTGAATGCCGAGATGGCATCCGCTCCAAGTACTTACGTCAAGCTTCACCGCGTCACTGGCATGTCGGGCTGGTCGCAGCCCATTCGGCGAGGTTGGGGTCGTTACACATCGCTTCGTCGGTGTCCCCGACAGGCGCGTCGGTGTCGATCAGTCCGTCGCCGTCCTTATCCCATTCAGGAGGGAGATCGTTCCCAGTTGCGGCTGGTGCTTCGGTCTCCGGGACGATGGTCTCCGGGACGATTTCGGGGGCGGCAGTGTCGGGTGGCGGCGCTACGTCGGTGGTGGTCGTGGTCGTGGTCGCAACAGGCGTACTCGGGGCCGCGGAGATGCTCGGCGTCGACGATGACGACGATGTGACGGTCTTATCCTCCGCCGGGGTGGCGCACGCGGCGACCGCAAACATGAGGGTCGCGGCGGAGAGGACGGCTGGCAGGCGTTTCATGACCTCGGAGGATACTTGCCCGCGGTATCGCAACCACGTGCTTCGCGCCATATCGGGTGCGAGCCTTGAGATTCAAAACCCACTGTTGCCTCGACCCTTTTGGTGGTCGACAGCACGACCTGCACACCCCAAAGCCGCTGTGCCGCAAGGTCAACCGGGCTGGCAGCGAGTAGGGAACTCGCCGGAGCCGTTGGTCTGCGCGAGTTCGACCTTCGCCCAGTCCTCGGGTCGCAACACCACCGCGTTCGGGACGTGTCCCCGCAGTTCGAGCTTGGTGATGCCGTTGCGAACCCGTGGTCAGAATGTCGGTTGCGAACGCCTCGCCTCGCCTCGGTGAGCACGCCCGAAGTCGACAGGATGCCGTGCAGGTGTGCGTCGGCGGTTCCGTCACCATTCAGGACCTCGTTTTCGAGTTCCTGGTACAGGCCTTAGGTCAACTCGTTCGCGAGGAACCGCGAAACGGTCAAGACGTCCTGCAACAGGTACTTGTCCACCGGGTCCGACAGGTGCGCGATAACCGCCTTCTCGCCGTCGACTCCGCCGTCCTTGACCGCCTTCTTCGCGAGCCGGTTGGCCATCGACTTGGCGGCGCGACGCGAGAAGAAGTCGGACTGATCGCCGAGCGCGGAATCGTCGCCCTGCGAGCCGTCCGTCATTTCGATCCCGCCACTGGGGCGGACCTCGGCGAACTTCGCCGCAAGCTGTGCGTCCTTGCGGGCGGCGTCGATCTTGCGATCCAGTTCGCCGATCTGGTCCTCGACCGACTTGAGGTGTGCGCGGTCGTCGGCGCTGAGTGCCTGGTCGGCCGACTTACGGGCGTCGATCAGACTCTTGGCCGAGCGCAGCAGCTCTGCGCGTTGGTTCAGCCACTTGTCCATGAGAGATTCCTTCGTTGAATGCGCGGGGACACCGCGCGATGAGATGCCCGCAGAGCAGGCGGTTCAACGGGCGTCGTGAAAGGTCACGGACCACGAAGGCCGGTGTCGCATTCAACTCCGGTGCACGGAACCACACGACGGGCCGAAACTTGGGCGCTGGCGTGACCGCTGCGTGGGGCGCTACACCCCCAGGAAACCAGGTCGCGGGGAGACACCGGAAGATTACTGCGTTCGGGTGACGGCACCGGAGTGTCTGACGCCGCGGCTACTATCCATCACATGACGACGTGGCAACCTCTGTCCCAGCGAACGGAAGGGCTTCAGCCGGACGGCCCTTACGAGGGAGTTCCCAACCATTTGGTCGCTCCGCTCGCAAGGTGGTACGTGGACGCAAGCAAAGACCGCGACGGGCGATGGGTCAACGGACTGCAGAATAAGATGGCGAACTTGCTGCGCGTCGCCGTTAGTGAAAGCTGGCATAACGGGGACGTGTCGACCCACTTGCTATATGTCGTTAAGAAGGATCGCGACAAATTCTTGGATCTTGTCGACTGCAGGTTGCATCTTGGCGGTTACACACGATCTTTCATACTGCAGGAGGCTCTGACGTCAGGGGGCTCGGTGTGGAAGGTGAACGAAGACAGCACAGGGCTTGAGCGGCGCGCGAGCGAGGAGCTGAGTGAGACTGTCCAGGCCGCGACGTCTCCGAGTGACGAGGCAAGCAACCAACTGCGTGAGGCGTGGTCGAACGCTTATGGGCGTAGCGGTGACCCGTCCGACGCTTGGGACCACGCGATCAAAGCCGTTGAGGCGCTGTTGTGTCCGGTCGTAGTGCCAAATAAGGCGAAACCGACGCTCGGCGATGTTCTCGGCACGTTGCGTGGCAACAACGGCAATAAGTGGCGCGGGAGTCTTCCCGGCAAAGATAAGGATCACCCGGTCACACCTGTCGTCGGTGCGCTGGAACTGTTGTGGCCAAACCCCGATCGACACGGCGAGCCAAACCCGCGCCCACCGAGCGCGGAAGAAGCGCGATCAGTCGTCGCCTTGGCCGCAGCGTTGATCCAGGCACACCGCGAGACGCCGATTGTCTTTAAAAAGTCCGCAGAATGAAGTTATCCGAAAGGGAAAGAAGTTCCCATGACTTACTCCGACCTTAACTCCGCAAGCAATCACCTTCGAACTTCGCTACGAATCCTGGCGAATTATCAAGGAGCGATTGAGGACCTAAATCACCTGAATGGATACCTGAACGATTACCTTGGGAGTAAGATCAGCTCCGCTGCGGAACGACTCGATCCATCCAGCAGCTCTTACGATCCCACTGAGGCTCGGTATGTGCTGCTGTTCATACCAGATACCTCGGAAGTGGTCGATCTTCTAGCGAAATCGTTCGTAAACCGGAATATCGCAGCACAGTGGGTTCGCGCCGCAAACGAAGCAGCGTGGTTCATCTGGATAGCGTCTGGTCAAACTTCCGCCCCCGTCTGAGCCGGAGGGAGGGACCCCGTACCTTGCGGATGGGTTCTCGACTCAATGACTGTCACAGCGCTGACCTCCCCCGTTCCGGAGTACCCGTCCGACCGTCTCGCTTGGCTTCCGTCAAACTGACAGACCCTGGCGGGCAGCGGGAGGCCATCCGCACTCACGCGGTTGCCCCGCGAACCTTCTGCGGCCGCGGCAGGGTTGCCGTCGCCACGGCGTAACGGTCGCGCTGCTGCAGCTCCATGAGTCGAGCAAGCGCTGCGCGGGTGTGGGGTGAAGGCTCGGTCATAGTCCACCGCGTCGTCGCCTGAACGGGCGTGCAGCAGTTCGTCGGTGAGCCGGTACAGCACACCCCTATGGTGTCCCCGTACGCGTGGTAGATCCCCGCTACCGGGTCGCCACCAGCCCCACCTTCTCGTCGGGCTTCTGGGCGGTCCCGGTCAGCACTAGCCGCCAGGACCCGTGCATCGCCGGTTCCTCGTTCGCGATCCCTGCCTCGACCAGCACGTCGGCGACGTCGGCACGCTTGTTCAGCGCGCGCCGCAGCTCCTGCCGCTTCATCACGCCGGTTCGCAGCAGCTCCCGTCGCCCCGCTGTCACGGCCCGTTCGATTCGTTCGTCTTCCTTGGTCAGGTTGTCTTCCTTTTCTGGTGTCCTCTGCTTCCTGACCGGCCCTGTCCGACTGTCCTGTCCGTCCGCCCCAAGGGGTGCGGACAGGACGGACAGTCTGCCGGGAGTGGGGCTGTCCGCTGTCCGGGACAGCTGTCCGGACAGTCTGGACAGTTCGTCACGGTTCCTCGATCTCCTTCTTGACTGTGCGAACGAGATCGGCGAGCACGTCGTTGCCCAGCGAGACCCCGTTCTCCTTCGCCCACTTGCGCGCGGTCTCGCGTCCGGGACTCTGCCGGTCTCGGTGTGCTGCTGGTGCGGCCACGTCGCCACGGTGTCGGCGTGCTGTTGGCGGGCAGTGGCGCGGTCTTCCATCGGTGCGACCGACGTGTGCGGGCTGTCGGTGGGCACCGCGACGAGTGTCCGCAGCTGGCGCGGGTCACTCACGTTCGGCATCCAGTCGGCCGGGATTTCGACCGGCACCATGTCGAACGACTTCGGCCCCGGAATCTCGGCGTCCTTGTGCTTGTCCACCATGACGGTCGCGCCGAGCGATTTGCCGGTGGCGTCCATCGACAGACCGGTCCGTTCGAGCACCAGGTCCGACCAGACTGCACCCGGCCACGCGGCACGACTGCGTGGCCGGGTGCAGTCGTGCCGCGCTGCGAGAAGGCAATCGAGCGCCTATGCAAGCTCGACAAGGAGGGTCGAGCGACGACGAGTTTCCCGCAGGTCTCGCCGCACGATCTGCGGCACAGGGCCGCGTCACTAGCGATTTCGGCGGGTGCGAACGTGAAGGCGGTGCAGACCATGCTCGGGCACGCGTCGGCCGCGATGACCCTGGACACCTACGCCGATCTGTTCCCGGACGACCAGTCGTCGCCGACGCGCTGGACCGCCAGCGGGCACAGGCGCTGGAAGCATGTGCCCTCGCTGTGCCTTCCGGCTCCTGACGCCGATACGACGAAACCCCCTCGCTCCTGCTCCATCGCAGGCGAGAGGGGGTCTCGTGGTAGTGGAGCTAGGGAGAATCGAACTCCCGACCTACTCGATGCGAACGGGACGAACTGGGCGTTTGTGAGTGTTGCCCTCGTTGGCGGTGTGTAGTCTCCCCTGGT